>WFUI01000059.1 GCA_015485035.1 Mariprofundus sp. | reverse complement strand
GGGACAAGGCACATGTTGAGTTTTGTGGAAAATCTCTGCTGAACCACGCTATTGCGAACCTGTCGCCGCTGTTTGATGAGATCGTGCTCAGTGTGCGTGACCCTCTCGCGGTTGATGAATCGCAGAGTAATATAGTGCAGGTGATGGATGCTGGTGAGGGGCGCGGCCCGATGATGGGTATCGTGGCCGCGATGACAGAGGTGCGTACAGACTGGGTTTTTGTCACCGGTGTGGATATGCCGTTTGTCATGCCCGAGCTGGTAATGCACATGGCCGAACAACGCCGCGGTCACGATGCCGTACTGGCTGGAATTGACGGCCAACTGCAGCCGTTGCCCGCTTTTTATGCGAAGAAAGCCTGTCTGCCCGCCATGCAGAGCCGTATCGCACAGGGCCGCCGCAGCCTGATGAGGCTGATTCCATCTTTGAACACTGCGATTCTGACCGAAAAAGAGCTGCGCCCGCTTGACCCTGGTTTGCGCAGCTTCACTGATTTCGACACACCCGAAGATTTGCTTGCTGATATAAAACAGGTGTTATGATTTCGAATGACTCAATGTTTTTAAATGCGCTTATGTTCAAGGAAAAGGATACACTGGCCCTGATTTTCTCTGATTTTCTTTACGCTGTTTTGTTATACGATTTGGGTGGAGGTTACTGATGTGGTTGAGGAAAAGTAGTTCGTGATGGCTAAAAGGATCATGTCCCATTTAGCAGTTCAGTCGTTTGTGAACCGGCTGGCCCGTCATGGCTGGGTGCTTGTGATGCTTGTAACTGTAGCAGCAGGTATCGGCATTTATCTTCATTTTTCTCAGGCCAGGACAGAGTTTACCCAGCGCGAAGTCGCACATCGCAGTGAGCTGCTCCTCTATGATTTGAAAGAGATCATTACCCAGCGGCTGAATATCACACGCGGCCTGGCAGCATATGTATATTCAGAGATGCTGGTACATGACGTAATGAGCGAACAGAAAGAGGCGCAAGCGTTGCTACAAGCTTATGCATCCATGCATGCCGGAGTCCTGGCGCAGGCTGCCATCTATTTTCCCGGTATCAGTGAGTCGGTTCGCTATGCCGACCCGGCTTTGCCCGGGCTGCCACTACCGCCAGCCGACGTGTCCGACTGGCCGACGCTTAGTCCCGGTCAAATGCTCATCACCGTGGTTCAGGCAAGTAAAACAGGGCCATTGATGCGCACGTTTTACAAGGTCTGTACACAGCAGAAATGTGGTATGCTGATTGTCGATATCGCCGCCAAGGCTGTTTTGGAGCATTTTCTGAAGGCTGCCGGAAAACGTCAACTGGCGGCAGACATGTCGATCGAAGTATCTATTAAACCATCGATCCGGCCACCGGTCAGTGCAGATATGCCGGAGCAGTCGGAAATTATCCCGCTGTATATCAGTGCACCACGATCCGGTGCAACGATGGATGTGGCCTGGAAGGGTAGTTTCGAATTGGCCGGCAGCCAGTTTATCCTCCATGCGGTTGCCATGCCGGCATTAATCATTGACCTGCTTGCCCATTCGGCCCCGCTGGCATTCTGGGGATTGATGTCGGGGATTATTATTAGCCTGGTACTGGTACTTTGGGGCTATAGCATGATACGATATAACACACGTTTACGCCGTGATGTGAAGAAACGGACTCAGGATGTGCTGGATAAACAACACCGGCTCGCATCCATTCTTGATCATGCCAGAGATGCTATTCTGTTTGCGGATATGGACGGAACAATTCGGTACGCTAATCCGGCTGCCTGTATCATGTTTGGATATCTGCCCCACGAGTGGCGCAGACTCTGCATTGATGAACTGGGATTACAGGAAACACATGAATCATGGATGAACGATATGATTCGTGGCGCGTGTAGTGATGCATCAGCTGGTGTATGTGAGGTACAGGTGCGACGCAAGGATGGCTCCACGTTTTTTGCCGAGCTGGTCGCCAATGTATTTCAGGCCGCAGGCGAACAACAGATTGCCCTGATGCTGCGCGACATATCCGAGCGCAAGGATACTGAGACGGAACTCATGCGGTTATCCAGTTTCGACAAGGTCACGAGACTACCCAATCGTTGGCTGTTTACGGATCGCCTGGGGCGTATGATGGAATTAGCGCGCAGGGACAAATACCAGATCGGTCTGCTCGTGCTGGATATTGATCGATTCAAGCAAATCAATGATACACTGGGATTTTCAGCTGGCGACCAGGTGTTGCAGATTACCGCCGGGAGGCTGCTCGAGTTATTACGCGAACCGGACTATACAGCTCGCATGGATGGAAATGAGTTCGCAATCATGCTGCCCGAAGCGGATATAAATATGTCCATGCAGGTGGCGGGAAAAGTAGCAGCTGTTCTGAACAGACCGTATAATTTACAAGTTCAGGAAGTGTCACTGGGTGTTAGTATCGGGGTTGCTGCCTTTCCAGATGATGGGGAAGATGTCGAGACCCTTATCAGGCATGCCGCTACGGCCATGGATTATGCCAAGCATCATCATTTGAACATTCATTGTTTTGAACATGCGATCGAAGAACAGACCAGGAAGCGATTGGAGATGGAGCAGGAGCTCTCCAGGGCAATGGATGAGGGTCAACTGCGGTTGTATTATCAAAGTAAACACCGGCTGGTCGATGGCGATATTATCGGGTTGGAGGGACTAATGCGCTGGCAGCATCCCGACCGAGGTTTGATTCCGCCGGATCAGTTTGTGCCGCTGGCTGAAGAAACAGGACTTGTTCAACCGATAACCTTTTTGTTATTGAAGCAGGCTTGCCAACAGGCAATCGCCTGGAAAAAAGATGGTCTGCTGGCTGGGCGCATCGGCATCAACTTGTCAGCCGTTCAGTTGATACAGAAAGGGTTGGCCCAGGATATTCTGTCGACCATCAGGGAGTCGGGGGCAAAGCCAGAATGGATTGAGATTGAAATCACCGAAACTGCAGCCATGGATGATCCGGACATGGCTTGCGATATTATGCAGGAACTGGTGAACGGGGGCATCTCTATTGCGATCGATGATTTCGGTACTGGCTATTCGTCATTGGCCTATCTGAAGCGATTGCCTGCGGACTGGCTTAAGATTGATATGGCTTTTATCCGTGATGTGCCCCACGACAAGGAAAATGTGGCCATTGTTCGTTCGACGATCACCATGGCGCACGAGCTGAACATGAAGGTGATTGCCGAGGGCGTGGAGACCGAGACACAGCTGGAGTTTTTGCGCCGGGAGGGTTGTGATGCCATCCAGGGAAATTTATTCAGCCTGCCGCTCTCAGCCGATGAGACAAGATTGCATCTGGAGCGTTATTACCGGCTCACTGCACCCTCCAGTGATCCGGTTATCTGATTATGGTTTTTCTCTGATAAAACGGACACGCTGTAAATTGTATGCGCACTCTTTCCTGTAGAGGGAATGCAAAAAGCAGCATGGTTCGATTGAGGGCGATTAGCCGGGATCTCCTGATAGTCAGACTTGTATGAGCCTGGGGCGGGTGGCTTAACCCGTACAGAGTCGGGGTTGAACAGAAGGGTGATTGGGCGAGGATGCCTCGCAGTGTGTGAAGGCAAGGAGGCAGTATGACGGCTTATCGTTCGGTGACTGAGGCGCAGCAGTGTATTTTATCGCATGTATCGGCAATGCCGCCGGAAGAGGTGGCGTTGCATGATTCGCTCGGGCGGGTACTGGCCTGCGATGTGAATGCAAATCGAAATCACCCGCCGTATGATGTCTCTGCCATGGACGGCTATGCCGTGCGTTATGCTGATATTGCAGCAGCAACATCCGGTACGCCGGTTCGTCTGACGGTGGTTGATGATATCCGTGCCGGGCAGATGCCGCAGGTGAAGGTGATGCCGGGCAAAGCTGCGCGTATTATGACTGGAGCACCGGTACCGGCAGGGGCCGACACGGTGATTCGCGTCGAGGATACGGATGGCGACGGCGATCATGTGGCGATTCTGCTGCCGCCGAAGTCGGGTGCCAATATCCGGCCGCTGGGTGAGAATTTGCGAAACGGTGAACTCGTCTTAAACAAAGGTACGGAAATCACGCCCGGCGTGCTGGCGATTCTGGCCATGGTGAAGCAGAAACAGGTATCGGTATTTGCGCGCCCCACAGTGGCGATCCTGTCGACCGGTGACGAGCTGGAAGGCATTGATGAACCGATTGATGAAAACAAAATCCCCGATGCCAATTCGCACGCGCTTTATGCGCAGTGCAGGGCGCTCGGCATCACACCGACATTGCTCGGTATTGCCCATGATAATCCGATAGAATTGAAGGCCAGGCTGGCGCAGGGACTGAAGCACGATGTGCTGCTGGCCAGTGGCGGGGTATCGGTTGGCCACCACGATTTTGTGCGCCCGATGCTGGAAGCGCTGGGTATCACCATGCATTTCTGGCGCGTGGCCATGCGACCCGGTCACCCGCTGGCGTTTGGTACATCAAAAGGCGGAACATCGGAAAATGGTACGGCAGTGTTCGGCCTGCCGGGAAATCCGGTCTCCAGTATGGTCTGTTTCGAGCAGTTTGTCGGCCCGGCACTGCGTGCGATGAGCGGGCATAAAAATCTGTTCCGGCGTACGATTGCAGCACGGCTGGCACACGACCTGAAAGACAGGGTCGGACGGGCGCATTTTGTACGTGCCACATTGCAGCGCGATGCAGACGGGTATATTGCCAGCTCGACCGGCACTCAGGGTAGCGGCGTACTGATGAGCATGGCAATGGCCGAGGGGTTTATCGTTGTGCCGGCCGATACGGAAGCCATGGATGCCGGCGATGAAGTCGTTGTCCAACTGTTACAGGGTATGGATTTTCAAGAGGATGCGAATATTTAAAGCCTGTTCACACTCATTCTGTTTGCATCAAACGTCATGCCTGCGAAGGCGGGTATCCATGTTGTGAGTGGATTCCCAATCACGTTGGGAATGACCAAGGACTTTATCTGTAGTTGAAAAAGGATTTGCAATGAAAACAAAAATCGGATTTATCACGGTATCGGATCGCGCCAGTCGCGGTGAATATGAGGATCTGGGCGGGCCTGCCATGGTTGCATGGTTCGAGCGCGTTCTAACATCCGAATGGCAGGCGGTAACACGTATCATTCCCGATGAGCAGGA
Organism: Mariprofundus sp.; assembly: GCA_015485035.1. Classification (GTDB taxonomy): domain Bacteria; phylum Pseudomonadota; class Zetaproteobacteria; order Mariprofundales; family Mariprofundaceae; genus Mariprofundus. The sequence goes on along the minus strand of WFUI01000059.1, from coordinate 635 downwards.
TGGCATCGAAGCCACATTGAAAGAACTCGCAGATATCGAACACTGCTGCCTGATTGTTACCACCGGTGGTACCGGGCCTGCCGTGCGCGATGTGACACCTGAAGCCACCGAAAACGTGTGTGAAAAGATGTTGCCCGGATTCGGTGAGCTGATGCGGCAGGAGTCACTCAAATTTGTGCCGACTGCTATTCTTTCACGTCAGACTGCCGGAATCCGGAAGCAGTCCCTGATCATCAACCTGCCCGGTAAACCGTCAGCGATTGATGATTGCCTGAATGCAGTTTTCCCCGCTGTACCCTATTGCATTGATTTGATCGATGGCCCGTATCTGGAAGCTGATCCGGAACAGTGCAAGGTGTTTCGCCCCAAACATGCACAAAAGAGATCCTGACGTGATACCGGAACAACCCGTCTTGACAGGTTTTTGATGGCCATCAGGGTTACAGCTTGTTTTGAAAACAGATAAACATACAGGTGGGGAGAGAAATCATGAAAATGATAGCTGCAGTGATCAAGCCGTTTAAGGTGGATGATGTGAAGGATGCATTGCTGGAAATTGATATTTCCGGCATGACGATTACCGAGGTCAGAGGGCATGGTCGCCAGAAAGGTCATACCGAACTGTATCGCGGTGC
>WFUI01000058.1 GCA_015485035.1 Mariprofundus sp. | reverse complement strand
TAGCGATATAATCATCATCGGTGGCCGTTTCAGGGCTGGCAAACACCAGCCGTGAATTGAAGATATTCAGTCCCTTGTTCTCCATTGCACCCATATTGAAATCATCGACTGCGACAATCATGAACAGATCAAGATCGTATTCGAGACCAAAACGCTGTTCATCCCAGCGCATGGCACGCTTCAACGATGCCATGGCATGATCGCACTGGTTGATGTGATGCGCTTCGGTAAAAATCCGCAGCGTGATATCACGGCCGGACATGGTGGTGAACCGATCCTCCACACAGGAGAGATTGCCGGCCACCAGTGCAAATAAATAACATGGCTTGGCAAACGGATCATGCCATTCGACCCAGTGCAGGCCCCCATCTGGATCACTCTCCAAATCTCCGTGCGCGACCGGGTTACCATTGGAAAGCAGCACAGGATTGACTGCCTTATCGGCCACAATGCGCACTAAAAATGGCGCCATCACATCGGGCCGATCCTGGTAGAATGTGATACGCCGAAAGCCCTGTGCTTCACACTGGGTGCAATAATTTCCACCGGATCGATACAGGCCTTCCAGTACCGTATTCGCTTCGGGATTAAGACGGGTACTGATCTCCAGTTCAAACACATCCGGCACCTCTGAAATGCGCAAACCGCTGTCATGCAGCACATAGGTACCCTCAGACAGCTCACAGCCATCCAGACGAACAGATATCAATTCCATATCGTGACCATCCAGTTCCAGCCACCCTGTTGAAGCGACCGAAGGATTGCGCCGATACCGCACAACTGAGACCACATCAGTGGATGTTGGCTGCAAGGTAAAGGTCAGCGATACCTGATCCACCAGAAAAGCCGGCGCAATATAATCCTTCAGATAAATAGTCTGTGGCTCAGCCATGGTCAGTTCCTGTTTAACGAATGCAAATGATTTAATTGTTGAGTGAGTCGCCGATGCCCAGTTGAGCACCACGCAAGAAATCACCGGAGGCCATAGGCTTTTTACCTTCCGGTTGTAATTCAGTAATGCGATAAACCGAACCTTCGGCACAGACAATATCCAGATACCGGTTCACCCCGGCCACTGAGCCTTCTTCCTGGCCGGATGTGCAGGCCAACGGTTCTCCGGCAATAAGCTTCAGCCATTTGCCATGACATCGGGTACGTACCCCCGGACGTGGTGAAAAACAACGCACCAGACGATCAATGTCGGAAGCCGTTTTATGCCAGTCAATGATACGCTCATCATTGGTAATTTTATGGGCGTATGTCACACCATGCTCGGACTGTGGTTCAGGCATAAGCCCAGTCCCGATTTTCGGCAGCGTTTCGACCAGCAATTCAGCCCCCATTGCTGCCAATGCGCACCAGAGTTCAGGTCCGGTCGTAGTTGGTTGAATCGGCAGGCTTCGGCGAGCATAAATTCCGCCTGTATCCAGCCCTTCTTCCATCTGCATGATACACACACCGGTTTCCGTATCACCAGCCAATAAACTGCGTTCAATCGGTGCAGCCCCGCGCCAGCGCGGCAACAGCGATGCATGCACATTCACCGGAGATATACTCACAGCATCCAGCCATACTTTGGGTAGAATCATGCCGAAGGCAACCACCACCAGAAAATCGGCCTGTTTGCTTTGCAGCCAGGCCAGTGCTTCGTCATTATCGCGCAACTTTTCGGGTGTAATCACATCAATACCGGCATCAAGGGCGGCCTGTTTCACAGCCGAAGGATTCAACTTCATACCACGCCCTGATTTACGATCCGGCTGCGATATCACTCCGACCACATCCATGCCATTTGCTTCGATCAAAGCCCTCAGGCAAGAGACAGAAAAGCCGGGGGTTCCGGCAAACACTACACGCATGGTTTCTCCATTTTTCTCATTCGGCAAACTTCAACGTCCGCCATCTGAGAATATATGTGGACAGGGAAACGTCGGGGTTCTTGCCGCGTCCTTAACTTTTATACAATTTCTTCATTTTTTTGGTGATCATATTGCGTTTGAGCGGGGACAGATAATCAATAAAAAGTTTGCCCAGCAGATGGTCAAATTCATGTTGCAAGGCGACTGCCAGAAAATCACTAAAATCATGCTCGTGCGACGCACCATCCATATCAAACCAGCGCAAGCGCACAGCTGCAGGCCTGGTTACATCAGCATAGGTTTCCGGCACGGATAAACAACCCTCTTCCCATGTTGCCATTTCATCACTTTTCCACAGGAATTCAGGATTAATCCACACCTTCAGGTCGCGACTGCCACCCGGATTATCAGGATCGTGGCGTACTTCATCACTACGCCACAGCGTATCAGTGACAGCAATTTGCAGGGGAACACCAATCTGGGGAGCCGCCAGCCCGACGCCGGGTGCATCGTACATACTGTCGGCCATATCCCGGATGACCTGTTTTACCTCATCGGACAGAGGAAAGCTGACCGGCGCAGCCACTACACGCAGTCGCTCATCGGGGTGAATCAGGATTTCACGGATGGCCATGGATTAAAATGTTCCTCCATTCCAGCCAAACATGGCACGTTCGGGAGCAGCGAATTCGATATAGACACGACCTGCCTCAATGCCCAGTTCCTGCTGCAGTAAATCGCACAGTATGGCAGAAATACCGGCTGTCTGTGCTGCAATCAGGCCGAGACTTTTCAGTTCCACAAATGCCAGCGGCGCATCCGTTCCCGCAAACAGCATGGGCTGAGCATCAACTACTTTGACCATAACATAGGACTCAGGCTTGCCTAGCGCTGCCGCTATTTCAGATGAACAGCGCGCCAGAAAAGCTGTTTTGTCAGCCACGTTTACATTGGTATGCACAAACAGACACGGCATCAGTCCTGCCCCTGTTTGCCGGTTGTTTCAACGTTTACAACAGCTTTGACCGATTCCTTCGCAACGAATTTCTGATCCTCTTCAGCCTGTTCTCCTGCAGCCTGTTTTTCCGCTTGTGCTTTAGCCGCCTGTTCCATCGCATACCGTTCAAGGTTGCGTTTGGCCTGAGCCTCACGCTCCAGATTCTTGCCAATACGCATGCGCTTGGTGGCGTAAAAAGCAAACCACCACAACGGCAATCCCAGCCCTATGGCAATAGCCCAGAAATAGATATCCATTATTGTGCCTCCACAACAGCTGCAGATGTTGCGCCCTCAGGATTTGACTGTGCACGCGCTTCAGCCCGACGAGCTACATTTCGATTAATCAGGTTGATAGCCGCCAGAATAAAGCCCAGCGCGATAAACGCGCCCGGTGGCAGGATAAACATCAGCACATCCGGATAACTGTCACCAAATACAGAAAAGCCCAACAGTTCCCCTTGCCCGAACAGTTCGCGCACACCACCCAACAACACCAGCGCGAAGGTAAAACCAAACCCGACCGCGAGTGCATCCATTACCGAATCGGATACGGAGTTCTTGCTGGCGAAGGCTTCAGCGCGCCCCAGAATCGCGCAGTTGACCACGATCAACGGAATAAACAGGCCGAGAATCAAATACATTTCGTGCATCCATGCATTCATGGCCATTTCAACTACTGTCACAAATGCCGCAATAATGGTGATATAAGCCGGAATACGCACATTTTTCGGAATCACGCCGCGCACCATCGATACCACCAGATTGGAACCCACCAGCACCAGCACGGTCGCCGCACCCATCCAGAAACCATTTTCAACCGAGGTGGTAACGCCGAGCAACGGGCACATGCCGAGCAATTGTGCGAAAATGGTATTGTTATGCCAGAAGCCATCGGCAAAGATTTCTGATTTATCCACCGTGATGTTCTCCTGTGGCAGGTGTACTCGCCTGTTTTTGCAGACGGGCAAGGATAGCCTGTTTATGGCTGTTGAAAAACACCAGGGCGCCCTTTACCGCTTTGACCACGGCGCGTGGCGAAATAGTGGCGCCGGTAAATTGATCGAAATCACCGCCATCCTTTTTTACTTTCCACTTTTTACTGCTCAGGCTTTGATCCATAAAGCTGGCCAGCCAGCTATGATTTTTGACGATGCCATCGCCCAGCCCTGGCGTCTCCTTATGATCGGTGACGCGAATGGCATAGATGCTTCCATCCGGTCTGACTCCGACCAGAATACGGATTGAACCGGAATAACCATCCGGCGCAACCACTTCCCAGGCCAGAGCAATGATAGATCCGGTTTTATCCTTAGCAGGATAGATATCCAGCAAGGAGCCATCGGTATCCAGTACGATTTTATCAAGCTGCGGATCATTGCTGTGCTGTGGCAATACCTGTTGCAGGGCTTTGTGCAACGCCGCTTTTTGTGCTGCAGCAATCGGCTCACG
>WFUI01000057.1 GCA_015485035.1 Mariprofundus sp. | reverse complement strand
TGGGGCAGTTCAATGCCAGCCAGACCACAGCTGCAATCGCAGCCAGACCACCCATCACAACACTTACCGATTTTTCTTTTGCTTCTGTGTATCATTGTTTTGCATGACACACGCTCCTTATGTGATGAAAAACGGTAGTAATGAGGGTGATACAAGCAGCAGTACAGATAGCCCGCCCAGGGCAAACAGTGTCACCGGTTTTTTTGGCTGGCATTCGTTCACGATACACTGCTGCTTTGCCTGCCAATGCTTCCAGCCTGCCCATGCGAGCAATGCCAGAGTAAGAGCTGCAAACAGTGGTCGATATGGCTCCAGCGCAATAAAAGCCGAGGCGGACCCAAGACCGAGCAACACAACAATCAGCGGCCCGATACAACATGCCGAAGCCAGAAAACCGGCGAGAACCGCGCCAATCAGCGGCGTGTTTTCTTGTCGTGTTTCATCATTTTTCATGACATATCTTCCAGGGATTTCAAAATGGGACAGGGATCAGTATCCGATGTCTGTTCACATTGTTCTGCCAGTGTTAACAGGGTTTGACGCATACGGGAAAGTTTCAGGATTCGTGTACCGATTTCATCGGCCTTGGCTTCAGCCACAGTCCGGACTTCGGCGCAGGCCTTCCCGTCGGCACGGATCGCAAGCAGTTGCCCGATCTCTTCAAGGGTAAAACCCAGCTCTTTCGCCTGTACAATAAATCTCAGCCGGGTGATATCACTGACTGAATACTGGCGGTATCCGGATTGCGTACGTGCAGCCGCCGGAATCAACCCGCGCTGTTCGTAATAGCGCACTGTATCAATGGATACGCCGGTCTTTTTGGATAACTCGCCAATCTTCATGAGCGAATGATAAAGCATGGAGTATACTCAAGGGTCAAGCGATATTGTTCGGGTCTATCCAACGGCCTGCTGTTCTTCCTCATTGGCGAGAAATCAGAATTCAGGGTTCTTTATCTATTGCGTGAGCCAAACGGTAATTATTTTTACCCTCAAGCTTGGCCCTGTACATGGCCTTGTCAGCCCTGAGAACCAGATCCTCTGCCTGTTCAGCATCGATCGGATACATGGCAATGCCAATACTGACACTGACATGACATGTATAACCATTGATCCGGAATGGTGACTCAAAGGTTTGAATAATCTTTTTGGCTACCAGAACTGCGTCAGTATCCATCTCCGTTTCGACAAGAATGATGGCAAATTCATCACCCCCCATACGGGCTACGGTATCGACTTCCCGTACACACAAACGAAGGCGGTCGGCGACCTTCTTTAGCAGTGCATCACCAGTATCATGGCCAAAATGATCATTCACCGGCTTGAACTCATCGAGGTCAAGATAGAGCACGGCAAATGATGAATGATGCCGGCGTGCCATTGCAATGGCCTGCTCCAGACGGTCAGTAAAGAGTGTCCGGCTGGATAAACCGGTCAATGCATCATGGTGAGCGATATATCGTAACCGACTCTCGCTATCCAACCGTCGCATATCAGATCGTGCCAGCATCCAGGCAATCACAATCAGTAAAAATGCTATGGCACCACTCCATATAAAAATCGTATTGCGCACCACCTGAGATCGATTGGCAATCACTGACGGGGGAACATCGGATACCAGTTTCCAGAAATAACTACTGCCACTGGGTGCAAGCTGAATCATCGGAATTTCAGCCATTTCCATGAACGGATAAATAGTGGCAAACGCATAGAGCTTGCCATGGTCTTCAAAATCTCCTGAATCGGACTCAATGATACGCAGCCAGTTAGCATATGAACTCTGTGCCATGGTTTCATTGCGGCGATCCTCGAACATGAAACCCCATTGCCTGGACGGTTCAACCCCATACATCCAGTAACCTTCACGATTCAGAAGCATTATGCGGCCCGGAAAACCATCATTGCTGCGCTTGAGCTGAGCCAGCATGTGTTCAGCCAGAAAATTCAACATCAGAATGCCCCTTTTCTCGCCCCTTGCATTGAAAATGGCCATACCGAAACGGATCGTTGGCTTGTAGGGCAACTCCACCTTGCCATTTTCGATATTCAGGTCGAGTGGAGAAATATATACCTGGTTTGCATCCAGCTTGAGAACCCGCTGCACATAATAGCGGCCACTCTTGTTCTGCAATTCATTCTCCGGCGTAAGAAAAGGGTGGCCGTTATTGTAATTGGCACGTTCCAGTTCCATTCCGTGAACATCGAGCAGGCGCAATTGATCAAATAACTCCGTTGTTTTAAGAAAAGAAATCATATCATCAGCAAACACCTTTCTACCTTCAGGGTCGTCAAAAGGACGATGCAAACCAACCTGATCAACCAGAAACAGAAGTGCATAACCGAGTTGTTTTAAATTATACGAAATACTGTTGGCATGAATCACAAGGTGGTTTTTTTGCGCAATGGCAATCTGCTCTTTTTCGCCATCCATTTTCTGCATATAAAAGAGCCCGCTGATCAGAGAGAGAACAAGCAGAAAAACCATGGAATACGCCATGAACCGGTAGAAAAACCCACTACTCAGTGTAACGTCACGATTTTCACCGCCCCTGTCATCTTCTCCGGACATGGCATGTGATGATATATGTGATTTCCCAATAACTCAATTCCGGTCAAATATTTGGAAGTCCGAATATTTTCATCGGTTGTGTTCCTACGCATGACCCGCCACACTTATCGGCATGCCAGGCTTGATTAAACAGTCCCCGCAGACAGACACGACGATGCAATCGGTCACCTTTTTCAAGGCACTGGCTGATCCGATCCGGCTGCGCATCGTGCACCTGTTGACCTGCCAGGATGAATTATGCGTCTGTCACTTTGTGGAGGTGCTGGGGCTGCCGCAAAGCAGTATTTCACGTCATCTGAGCACACTGCGCAGTGCAGGGCTTGTGAGCAGTCGCAGGGACGGCCTGTGGATCCATTATCGCCTGGCCATAGAGGCCGACAATCCCTATGCCGGTTTTATCACCGAGCTTACCAAATTGCATCAAATCGAAGCCGTGCTGGCCGAGGATATGGTACGCGTGCAGCAGATTTCCTGCTGAAAAGCCGCAGTACTTGAAGCGACATCAAGCCCGCCCTATAAAAGCTGCATCACCGATAACAGGAGCCCTCATGTCCAATATCACCTTACCCTGCACCGCCTGCGGTACACTCAACCGCGTCAATCCTGAACTGCTGAGTCCCGATCAGGCCGGGCGGATTCATTGCGGGAAATGCAAAGCCGAGGTCATCGCCGACCAGCCTGTTATCGGCACCGATGCCAATTTCAGCCGCCAGGTGGAGCAGTATGGCCTGCCTGTGCTGGTCGATTTCTGGGCTCCGTGGTGCGGCCCCTGCCGCATGATTGCCCCGGTGCTCGATGAACTGGCCAATGAACTGCGCGGGCAGATCAAAATCATCAAAGTCAATGTCGATGAAAATCCGGGGCTCTCCAACCGATTTTCCATTCGCTCGATCCCGACGATGAAACTGTTTCGCGGCACCACCGAGCTGGACACCATTGCCGGCGCTTTGCCCAAAGCGGCTTTAAAAGCACGGCTGCTTGATCTGATTCGGGCATGATGCGTTACTCCGGCATCCGGATGAATTCGATGCGGATACCACCCGGCTCATAACACATCATATGCTTGCCCGGCCCGGTACTTCGCGCTTCGTAAGTAATTACAATCCTGTGGCCTGCAGCCGCGATAAATTATGGATTCACTGCCGCCTGGCTATTCAGAATCAAAACCCCTGCTTCGCCATCCTCAAAGAACCGGGTAAACTGAATCAGGTCGAATCCATTCTGTCTGAAAACATCAAGCGTGTGAAAAATATCTCCTGCCGACTTCTCACATAAAGGGGTGGAGTAAAAATCATAAATCCAACTCCCGGGAATCATGCAAGCTGTTAAAATTAAGAGTACCGTCCCGAAACATCCATAATTGGGAAAAGGTTCACCGGGAACAAGGAGCCTCTCCATGTTTGAATAGAGGGAACAGACAAGGGGTCGATAGTATTCATGAACAACGCGGGATAGTAGCATTCGGCCATGCATAACACCTTAGTCTTGCGTTACCTTTTCATTCTTTCACTACTTTTTCCTCTGCCTGCATTTGCGATTGTGAATGTTGAGAAGGCCATTATCGGCCCAGAAGAAGATGGTATCAGCCACGTAGCCAATGTTGCTGTTAATGGTGC
>WFUI01000056.1 GCA_015485035.1 Mariprofundus sp. | reverse complement strand
GATGAACTCCGCATCCGCAGAGAACAGGAGATGTTCATCGTTACCGTCACCGGACTGGCTGAAAAACGCGGCTCGGCAACTGTGGCACAATCCCTGTATCAGGAAACAGAACAGAGCATTGCTGCGCGTGAGGAGCAAAAACAGTTGCGCAAGCTTCATGCTGCATCCTCCCCTGCTCCGAAAAAGCGCCCGGATAAAAAAGCCCGCAGACATATTATCCGATTCATCAAAAGAGAGGATTAGCCCTTTTTATGTTCGCATGAAACGGCCATGCCCCCTTATCACCCCTGTATTTGATCAGACTACCATGCGTTATGGCAACACGTCTCGCCGTTGCGTTACAAATATTGTTTCCACGGAATGTCACAGGGTTGTCATATACTGAGGTTATGTTCCAGATATTGGTGATCAATTATGGAATCGGCAGAAAACACATTCCCGGGCAAGCAGGTACCGCCCATCGCTTTCAGACCGATGCCTGGAGATGAAAGTCTCCTTCTGGATGAGCTGAACCGCATCATCCGTGAGAAACAGGTATACACGTTATTCCAGCCAATTTTCGATCTGCGCAGTAATCGCATTTACGGCTATGAAGCACTGAGCAGAGGCCCTGAGACATCCCCGTTGCATATGCCAGATTTGTTGTTCCGCACAGCTTGCCAACACAACCGCCTGTTTGCACTTGAATGCATATGCCGGGAATCCGCCATCAAACGATTTATGCACTTGCAACTGCGCGGGCATGAACGCCTCTTTCTCAATCTCGATCCGTCAGCTCTGCTGGACCCTGCCTTTCGCGAAGGCACTACCATGCAACTGCTCGATCAGGCTGGCTTGCCATGTTCCAGGGTGGTAATTGAACTAACTGAACATACTCAAATCGAGAACATGGGTGCCTTGAACCAGGCTATTTCGCATTATCGCAATATGGGCTTCTCTATTGCACTGGATGATTTGAGTGCGGGCTACTCCAATCTTCAGCTGATGATGGAATTGCGCCCCGAGCATATCAAGCTGGATATCTATTTTACCCGCAAACTGCCCGGTGATCCTGTTGCGCGGGCATTTGTGAATACGATTGCCAGGCTGGCTATGGAAATTAACTGCAGTGTCCTGGCGGAAGGCATTGAAACGCCCGAAATACTGTGTGAAGTAAAAAAACTTGGCCTTGATCTTGCACAGGGCTACCTGCTTGGAAGGCCATCTCCTCATGCAGTGAACATGCCCGCCCGGGCACTTCAGGACACTGAACCTCATCCGGCATTAAGTATCAATAAGCCTCATACATGTGTATCCAGCCTTATCCGGAAGGTTACTCCCAGCGATCCCGCTGAACCATCGGAAAACGTGCTTGATATGTTTCAGCATGATAACCAACTTCTCGCAGTGCCGATCGTAGAGCACGGGAGAGCCATCGGCATGGTTCTGCGTGAAGAGATGTTGAAAAGTTTCTCCATACGTTTTGCCCGCGAACTGCATGGACGCAAGCCAATTAGCCACCTCATGTGGAAAAACCCGTTGCGTGTTTCCTCGGATACAGCAATAGATGAACTGAGTTCTCTGGTCACCAATCGGCCTTTTTCCTATCTGTATACGCCGGTCATTGTGGAAAATAATCAAAACTATGCAGGTCTGGTTTTCGTTCATGATATTCTGGAACACATCACACAGAGCCGCATCGAACAGGCAATGAATGCAAACCCGTTGACGCACCTGCCCGGCAATATTGCGATTGAACGGGAAGTTAAGCGTCGTCTGGAAACCGGTGAATCATTCGTCCTATGCTATATTGATCTGGACAACTTCAAGGCATTCAATGATCGTTATGGTTATAAACACGGGGATGCCATGATTCGCCTTATGGCTGAGATCATGAGGCAGATATCGTCAGCATCGGACTTTATCGGCCATATTGGTGGCGATGACTTTACATTCATTCTCGCCCGGGATAATGCATGGGAAAATCGCATACAGCAGTTAATGAAATCGTTTGAGGAAAAAGCGCTGAGCCTCTACGACATGGAAGATGTGAAAAACGGACACATCACATCCAAAAGCAGGGCCGGAGAAACACAGGAATTCCCCCTGGCCTCGGTCTCTATTGGCGCTGTGCCTTGTCTTCCGGGATATTTTTCATCTCACCTGGAAGCATCCGAAGCAGCCAGTGAACTGAAATGCAAAGCCAAGGAAACACCCGGGAATTGTCTGGAAATTGATCAACGGATATACCACGTCAACGAAACCGATCACTGACAGGCACAAAACCGACACGATCAACTCCATGCTGAAACCCGGCACCGGATCACAGCTTCCTGTTCACAGCAACGGCTGTCATCAGCTAGCCTGAGGCATCTATCAGGTTCTTCACCGAAAAAAACACCCTGATAAGCTCGCAGTCATATTCATATGCCATCAGGGAGGTTAACCGTGAACGATACCGAAGCTATTAAGTATCTGGAACAATCAGATCAGTACAGAGTCATTCAGCGCCTGAATGCGCCCGAACGTTATCGGCATGGAGAACCATCCACAGCCCGAATCGGCATCGTGATTGATGTCGAGGCGACAGGTCTGGATACCGACAAGGATAAAATCATTGAGCTGGGATTTGTTGCATTTGAATATGATGCGGGCTCCGGGCTAATTTACCGTATCCTGCATACCTATGATGCATTTGAAGATCCGGGAGAACCACTTGAGGATATCGTCAAACAAATCACCGGCATTACAGATGACATGCTGGCCGGTCAGCATCTGGATGAAGATGGTGCCAACGCGTGGCTCAAAAAAGCAGACCTGATCATTGCCCACAATGCGGCATTTGACCGCCAGATGCTGGAACGGCGACTGCCCGTCGTCAGTAAAAGCAACTGGGCCTGCACGTTTCATGATATTTCATGGCAGGATGAAGATATATCCAGTCTCAAACTCGATTATATTGCCTACAAACTGGGCTTCTTCTTCGACGGTCATCGCGCTGTCAATGATGCTCAGGCGACCCTCCACATATTGACCAGGACACTGCCTTGCTCGGGAAAGCTTGCCATGAGTGTATTGCTGGCCGGAGCACGGGAAAAGAGTCGTCGTTTTTTTGCTTTTCGCGCCCCGTTTGAGAAAAAGGACGACTTGAAAGCACGCGGCTACCGCTGGCTACCGGAATTCACCTATCAGGGTAAAAAAGGAGTCTGGAGTATCTCTGTGCCTGAAGCAGACATCGAAACTGAGCAGCAGTGGCTCTCCGATTATATTTATAAAGGAAAAACAGCGCAGTTTATTGTTAAGGAGATCACGGCTGCGGATCGTTATTCGGTCAGGGAGTTTACAGCACCATGATGTATCAATTCGATCCGTCTATTTCTGACAAATCAGATATCCCCGATACATATGAATAAACAGGCTCAGCTATGCTGACAATATCGCATTCGATCATTATCGCCGACGATGAAATCGACATGCACGCCATTCGTGCCCGGGGTGCTGGAGGACAGAACGTCAACAAGGTATCCAGCGCTATCCATCTGCGTTTTGATATCAGGGCGTCGTCTTTGCCGGCTGACTGCAAAGAGCGGCTGTTACAATTAAGAGACCGTCGCATCAACAGCGACGGCGTGATCATCATCAAAGCTCAGCAGTACCGCAGCCAGGATAAAAATAAAACGGATGCATTGAAGCGGCTGCATGAACTGATCAGTGCAGCAATCGTGATCCCCAAAAAACGAAGGCCGACACGTAAATCCAGAGGTTCCATCAAGCGACGACTGGAAAGTAAATCCAAACGCAGCCGAATCAAATCACTCAGAAAAAAAGTGAGTGAATAATTCTATCTGTGCCTATCCCGCAGTAGCCAGCTTCCCGGACAAAGAAACCTTCAAATCAAACAGGGCTACCGAATGGCAGCCCTGTTTATTAGAACCCCGTCAGGGAATCAGAACAGCTTGCCCATTTTCGGTAATTCTCCAACCAGTGGCGACACATAATCAATCCAGGCCTGAGTGACATCATTGCCCGCCTCGTTGATATATTCATCTTTCAACGCGGTGGCTTCGCGCGCCACCGTGGAGAGCGGTGTGATAAAACATTCGCTGGCATACGGCTGACTGGAAAGACGGCGAATGGCAACAGAACCCGGCTCACCGTTTGCCACAGCATGATTCACACCATAGTCCCCCACCATGCGTGCTTCCTGCGCATCAACTGAAGAGATAATCGTCGGAAAGCTGCGTTGCAGATAGCCGAAGGTATCAGCGCGCACACGTACGGATTCGCCGGCATAAGCTTCCTTCACCTTGCCGGAAAGGAAATCTCCCAATGCCCCGGAACCTGACAACTGCAAATTACCGTGCGAATCGCGTTCGCCCGTGGTCATCACCGGCTCGCCATCTGCATTGGTGATGCCTTCAGACACAGCCACCAGACAACGCCCATATTTTGCAACCGTGGCTTTCACATCGGCCTGAAACTGCGCTACATCAAAGGTACGCTCCGGCACATAAATCAGATGCGGGCCATCGCCCTCACCCTGCCGGGCCAGTGCGGATGCTGCAGTCAAAAATCCGGCATCGCGACCCATAACAATGTTAATCTTGATGCCGGCCAGAGCTGAGTTGTCGCGGTCGTCACCCATAAAAGCCAGCGCAACGAAACGTGCGGCTGAAGCATATCCCGGACAATGATCCGTAACTTTCAGGTCGTTATCGATGGTTTTGGGAATATGGATGGTACAGAAATCGTAATCGGCCTCTCTGGCCATTTCGGCAATAATATGCGCGGTCTCGGCTGAATCATTGCCTCCAACATAAAAGAAATAGCGCACATCATTCTTTTTGAACACCTCAAACACACGCTCACACTCTGCCTTGCCCGGCTTCAACCGCACCGAGCCCAGACCCGCTGCCGGTGTAGCCGCCAGAATCTCCAGTTCCTTTTCACTCTGCGTGGTCAGATCAATAAAATCTTCATTCATGATGCCGGCAATGCCGTGTTTCGCTCCCAGAATACCGGTAATCTCCGCATGCTTGCGTGCAGCCAACACCGCGCCCACCAAAGACTGGTTAATCACTGCGGTCGGTCCGCCCGACTGACCGATCACCATTTTGCCCTGTAATGCCATGTTAAGCCTCCTGAAAAAGTTGACGCATGATAACGGCAAAACACCGCCACCGCACAATAATATTTTACCCCAAAGCCTCTGGCATATACTTCAATCACATCATCATGAATAATTACGCCTATGACTGATTCACAAGCAACACTGACCGCAATCACTTCGATTATACAACAGGCCGGTAAGGATATTGTCCTGCCTGCCTTTCACGCGTTCATTCACACAACAACCAAAACCGATGGTTCTGTGGTGACAGACACTGATCTGGCCAGCCAGCATTATATCCGACAGGAACTGAAAAAACTGGATGCCAGCGTTGCGTTTCTGGGCGAAGAAATGACAGAAGCCGAACAACTCGCATGTTTGCAGCAAAGCGATGCCCGTTACTGGTGTCTGGATCCACTGGATGGCACCACCAATTTTGCAGCCCATTTCCCCGGCTTTGCCATTTCGCTGGCTCTGATTGACAACGGACTGGTGCAACTGGCGTGCATTCATGATCCGGTACGTGATGAAACATTCACGGCAATGCGTAATGGTGGCGCGCAGTTAAATAATACAGCTATCTCGGCGTCAGAACCTGTTGATCTGGCCCATAGCGTCGGCTTTATCGATTTTAAACGGCTTGAACCATCGCTGGCAACATCACTGGCTACCCGCCCGTGCTATCGCAGCCAGCGCAATATCGGCTCCTGTGCACTGGAATGGGCATGGCTGGCATCCGGACGCGGCCACTTCATCATTCACGGCGGCGAAAAAATCTGGGACTTTGCTGCCGGCAGCCTCATTGCCGCTGAAGCCGGTTGCATGGTCAGCGATTTTGATGTCAATCCCCTGTTCCCCTGCACTGCCCTGTCCTCACCTGTTCTGGCAGCCTGCAACAATGCCATTCATACATCACTAACCCGGATTGTTCATGAATCGGTGTGATGATCGTGCAGGGCATTTATTTGCAACGGGTTTTTTCGATGAAAACCGTAGCTATGCTTACGAACGACTGAGAAAAAGCTCGTTGCGGATAAATGAAGCAGCGAGGGCGCAGCAGTATTGATGAATAGCCCGGGTTAAAACTTCAACTGAAAAACTGAACTGTTACAACGATCTTTTCACCATTGGCGCAACGAACCTGATCTACGCCATGCATCACAGCCCATCCCGTACTGCACCTGTATATAAAAACCATACATGTGTGATTCATCACATCAACCATGAAGCTGTACGACATCATTCCCGTTCAATTCGGTATTGAAATATGCCGAACAGGAGGAGTTAACAATGTTGTTCCGTACATTTCTTGCAGTTTTTCTATCAATTTCAGTCATAGCATTGAGCAGCCCGGTTCAGGCCGAATCGCTGGATGAAGCCAAAGCCGCCATCGCTGAGGCAGCGGCATTACGTGCGCCCGAGTTTTCGCCAAAGCATTTCAGCAAGGCAACAGATGCACTGGCCAGGGCTGAAAAAACACTGGACTCCGGCAGAGGCCCGGCAGAGCCCTTGTTAAATGAAGCCGCGACCCAGGCACGAAAAGCATCAGAGCTTTCGCAACGATTCACCAGAACATTTTCAAGCCTGGTCGAATCCCGTGACCGGCTGAAGCTGGCCGGTGATGATTATATTCGTGACGATCTGGAAAAGCGTTCCGTGAAAGAATTTACCCTTGTTGTTTCAGCCGCTGAAAGCGGCAAGCTCGACAAGGCCAGAAAAGAAGCAAAAAATGCACTGCGAACCTTCCGTGCCGCACTCAGTGTTGCAGCACGGGAACAGTTTGTGCATCCAATCTCAAAAACCGTTGCTCTGGCCCGTAAACTCAAAGCTCGCAAGCACGCCCCGAATGCATTCAACAGTGCCTTACAAACGAAGCTGAAGGTAGAACGTCTGATCAAATTAAACCCGGATGCGCAAAGTAAAGCCTATTCGCTTTCACGCCAGGGCCAGCAGTCGGGCAATCATGCAATCCGCATTTCCAGACTGGGCTTACAGTTCAGCCACCACCCGGAAACACTGGAGTCATGGATTGATGCAAGTGATGCCCGCACAGCTATTCTTGCCGGAGCGATAGGTCTTCAGCTGGATCCTTCCCAGAGCCCTGAAGTTCAGCTGGAGCAACTCAAACAGGGTATTGAAGACATGAAGGCAGAACATATTGCTCAAATCAATGATGCCGAAAAACAGATTCATGCATTGAGTGAAAAACTAACCAAATACGAAGGCGAACTCTCTGGTCTGGCCGAGGTGCGTCGGAAATTGCAACTCAAACGCGAAGCT
>WFUI01000055.1 GCA_015485035.1 Mariprofundus sp. | reverse complement strand
GAAGAAGCCCGCAGCCATGCATACAAATAACCGACAAGAAAGGCATTGCGGGCAAAAAAGAACAGGCAAGAGCACAGCTGTATTTGTGCATCATGCAGGCTAGCATACCCGCATGCATTTCAACCCCGTTCCCGATTACCATATGCACACGCCGCGCTGCAATCATGCCACCGGTACAGTGCTGGAATATGCCGAGGCAGCCATTGCAGCCGGACTCACCGAAATCGGCATGTCCGATCATTCGCCCATGCCCGGCGGATTCGATAAAGCATGGCGCATGGATCGTGCCGAACTGGCCCATTATCTGACCGAAGTTGAGCAGGCACGCGATCTGTTGTCAGACCGTTTAACCATTCGCATCGGTCTGGAAGCTGATTTCCACCCCGGCACAGAAGCCTGGGTCGAAGAAATGATTGCATCCTATGACTGGGATTATGTTATCGGTTCGGTGCATTACATCGGTGACTGGGGCTTCGATAATCCGGACTGCATTCAAATCTGGGATACATGGAAAATCGATGATGCCTATATCGCCTATTTTGAACTGGTTGCACAATCTGCTGCAAGCGGGATGTTCGATATTATCGGACACCCCGATCTGATCAAGAAATTCGGTCACCGTGCCAGCCTGAACAATACCGCCGTTCATCAAGCGGAAGAAGCCATGCTGCAAGCTGTGCTGAAATCCGGAGCGGCACTGGAAATAAGCTCGGCGGGCTTGCGCAAGCCGATCTCGGAAATCTATCCGCACCATCGGATCGTCGGCAGAGCAGCAGAACTGGGCATTCCGTTTGCTTTCGGGTCGGATGCCCATTCACCCGTTGAAGTCGGCTCTGGCATGGATCAGTGCCTTGCCATGCTGGCCTCCTTCGGCATCAACGACATTGCCGGTTTTGAACACAGAACCATGAACATGATGCGGATTACCCATGCCTGAAACACCCGAGAACAGACGAAGTATTCTGATTACCGGCGCATCCGGCGGTTTCGGACTGGAGTTTGCCAAACAACTGGAACCGCTGGGCTACCGGCTCATTCTGCACGGACGCGATAAACCCCGACTTCAAATGACCATGGGGGCGCTGAAATATCCGGACCGACACAGCATTGTGCTGGCAGATCTAAATGCCAGACATGGCTTGTCTGACCTGATCGCAGCAGTCGAATGCGAGCATCTGGCCGGGCTGGTGAATAATGCCGGTTTCGGCATCTGGGGTACATTCGAACAAACAGGTATCGTGCCCCAGATCGATATCATCAAGACCGATCTCAAAGCCCCGATGGCATTAACACATGCGCTGTTGCCCGGCCTGTTGAAACAACATGGTTTCATTATCAATGTGTCATCGCTGGCCGGTGAATATCCCCTGCCCTATATGAGCGCCTATGCAGCAGCCAAAGCCGGGCTCACCTATTGGAGTGAAGCACTCAGAACAGAGTTGAACGGGCGCATCCGCATCGTGACACTGGCGCCCGGCCCATCGCCGACAGGATTCCGCGAAGTTTCGGGCATGCCATCAGGTCCCGGCAGCTTTTTCAGAACATCTATCCCGGTAATCATACGCGCCTGTCTGCACACGCTGAAAAAAGGTGGCGGCTACTGCGTTCCCGGCTGGCGCCATAAACTGCTGTATACCATGCAAAAAGTAACACCAAGAAGCATTGGCTTGCGCCTGATGGCCAGACAATTAAGTCCCTGATCCCATTTTCGGCAGCGAGACTGGAGAATTCTCTCTACTTTCGCTAGTCTGCGCCTCCTTTTTGCTCCGGGGGAGCGCGATTTTTAGGGAATGCCCTGTCAGACATTGAATTTTCTGTGTGAAGTTCATGCAGATCGCCGCAATTTTTTCCTGCCGGCCTGCTCAGACTGCATCAACCCTGCCAGTGAGGTAACGAAAAATGAGT
This sequence comes from Mariprofundus sp., assembly GCA_015485035.1. Classification (GTDB taxonomy): domain Bacteria; phylum Pseudomonadota; class Zetaproteobacteria; order Mariprofundales; family Mariprofundaceae; genus Mariprofundus. The sequence goes on along the minus strand of WFUI01000055.1, from coordinate 11,712 downwards.
CATTCGCATACAACTGTGAACCGGACACCTGTCAAACAGGGTTTATATGATCCACGCAACGAACACGATGCCTGTGGTGTCGGCTTTATAGCCAATATCAACAATCACCAGAACCATGATATCGTTGAAAAAGGACTGGAAATCCTGGAGCGCCTGACCCATCGTGGCGCTTCGGGTGCTGACCCTCGCGAAGGTGATGGTGCGGGTATTTTACTGCAAATTCCGCATGCTTTCTTTCAATCGGTAACCGCTGATCTGGGCTTTGCATTGCCTGATGCAGGCACATACGGCGTTGGCATGGTTTTCTTTCCTCAGGATGAGGCGCATCGTCAATCCTGTCAGGATATTTATGAGCAGGTGATTGCCGAAGAAGGTCAGACATTGCTGGGCTGGCGTAATGTGCCTGTCGATGCAGTGCGCGCCGACCTGCCCGAGAGTGTCGTCCATTGTGAACCGGTCATCCGGCAGGTGTTTATTGCCAGAGGCGACGATTGCGAGAATCAGGATCATTTCGAGCGCAAACTGTTTGTCATCCGTAAAGTGGTTACACATCGTGTGGCAGCACTCGGTTTTGACGATGCCGCCAAATTCTACACAGCTTCACTATCCAGCCGCACGATTGTCTACAAAGGCATGTTCCTGTCACATCAGGTTGCAGCTTATTTTGAAGATCTTCGTGATGCACGCATGACTTCTGCACTGGCACTGGTACATCAGCGGTTCTCCACCAATACATTCCCGTCCTGGGAACTGGCCCATCCGTTCCGCATGGTGGCACACAATGGTGAAATCAATACTGTACGCGGCAATATCAACTGGATGAATGCACGCCGCCACTCCATGCGATCAGAACTGCTTGGTGATGATCTGGCCAAACTGTGGCCGGTGATTAAGGAAGCGCAATCCGATACCGCCTGTTTTGATAATGCCCTGGAACTGCTCGTCGCCGGCGGTTATTCGCTGGCACATGCTGCCATGCTGATGATTCCGGAGGCATGGGCCGGCAACAAACAGATGGATGAAAGTCGCCGTGCTTTTTACGAATACCATGCTGCCCTGATGGAGCCATGGGATGGCCCTGCTGCTGTGGCATTTACCGATGGCCGACAGATCGGTGCCACACTGGATCGTAATGGTTTGCGCCCGGCCCGCTATCTGGTCACTGATGACGGCCTGGTGCTCGGCGCTTCCGAAATGGGCGTTCTCGATATTCCGGAAGAGAAAATCATCAAGAAATGGCGTTTACAACCGGGCAAGATGCTGCTCATCGACCTGGAAGCAGGACGTATTATTGATGATGCTGAAATCAAGCAACAGCTTTCCACCAGTAAGCCATATCAGCAGTGGCTGGCCAAAACCCAGATTCAGCTTGAAGACCTGCCTGAAGAAGTGGCACCGCAGGCACCCGATCATGAAACCCTGCTGCATCGCCAGCAATCCTTTGGCTATACACAGGAAGACCTCAAATTTCTGATCACACCGATGGCCGTATCCGGTCAGGAAGGTACAGGGTCGATGGGTAATGACAGTCCGCTGGCAGTGCTCTCCAATCGTGCCAAGCCGATGTACAATTATTTCCGCCAGTTGTTTGCGCAAGTAACCAACCCGCCGATCGATCCGATCCGTGAAGAAATGGTCATGAGCCTGACCTCCATCATCGGCCCCAATCCGAATCTGCTGGGACTCGAGGAAAGTGAACCGCAACTGCGTCTGGAAGTGCATCAGCCGATCCTGTCCAATGTTGATGTTGAAAAAATCCGTCATATTGATCAGCACACAGACAACCGTTTCCGCACCATCACCCTGTCTTCCTGCTATCCTGTCGATCTGGGGGCAGCAGGCATGAAAACGGCACTGACTGAGCTATGCCATAAAGCCGAGCAGGCCGTGCGCGATCACTATAACATCATTATTCTGTCTGATCGCGGCATGAACCCGCAAAATATTGCCATCCCCGCTTTGCTGGCCACTTCGGCAGTACATCACCATCTGATCCGTGCAGGCCTCAGAACCGATACCGGTCTGGTGGTTGAAACAGGTTCTGCCCGTGAAGTACACCATTTTGCCTGTCTGGCCGGCTTCGGTGCAGAAGCGATTAACCCTTATCTGGCCTTCGAAACACTGAGCGATATGAAGCGGCAGGGACAATTGCCGGATGAGCTGTCGATCAGTGAAATCGAAAACCGGTATATCAAAGCCATCGGCAAGGGGCTGTTCAAGGTCATGTCCAAGATGGGTATCTCCACATACCAGTCCTATTGCGGCGCACAGGTCTTCGAAGCGGTTGGCCTGTCCAGTGCATTTATTGCAAAATATTTCACCGGTACGCCAACCCAGATCGAAGGTGCCGGTCTGACTGAAATCTCACAGGAAGCGGCTCAGCGGCATATTGACGCCTTCCGTGGTGTCATGATTTACAGGAAAGCACTGGATGTCGGCGGCGAATATGCATGGCGCGTACGCGGTGATGAACATACCCTGACACCGGAAGCCATTGCTAAAGTACAGCATGCAGTAAGAACATCCAACTACTCATTATATAAAGAATATGCCTCTATCATCAATGACCAGGCCGGAAAGCTGAAAACACTGCGCGGCCTGTTCAGATTCAAGGGTGCTTCACCCATCCCGCTGGAAGAAGTTGAACCGGCCTCTGCCATTGTAAAACGTTTCGCCACCGGTGCCATGAGCTTCGGATCCATTTCTCACGAAGCGCATTCCACGCTGGCAATCGCCATGAACCGGCTCGGCGGCAAATCCAACACCGGCGAGGGCGGTGAAGAACGTGCCCGCTACACTCCTATGGAAAATGGAGATTCAATGCGCTCGGCAATCAAGCAGGTTGCATCCGGTCGTTTCGGCGTCACTACGGAATATCTGGTCAACTCCGATCAGATTCAGATCAAGATGGCGCAGGGTGCCAAGCCGGGCGAAGGCGGCCAGTTGCCGGGCCACAAGGTTGATCAGCGCATCGGCCGGGTACGGCATTCCACCCCGGGCGTGGGGCTGATTTCACCGCCACCACATCATGATATCTATTCGATTGAAGATCTGGCTCAGCTGATTTTCGACCTCAAGAACACCAACCCGCGCGCTGATATCTCGGTCAAACTGGTCAGTGAAATCGGCGTCGGCACCATTGCTGCCGGTGTGGTCAAGGCGCATGCCGATCATGTGGTCATTGCCGGCCACGATGGTGGTACCGGTGCATCACCGCTGACCTCGATCAAGCATGCCGGCACACCATGGGAGCTGGGACTGGCTGAAACACAGCAGACGCTGGTGCTCAACCGCCTGCGCGGACGTATGACCCTGCAAACTGACGGGCAGATCAGAACCGGTCGCGATGTTGTGATTGCAGCATTGCTGGGTGCCGATGAAGTTGCATTCGGCACCATCGCCCTGATTGCCGAAGGGTGCATTATGATGCGCAAATGCCATCTCAATACCTGCCCGGTCGGTGTGGCCACACAGGATCCGGAACTGCGCAAAAAATTCGTCGGCACACCCGAAGATGTGGTGAATCTGTTCATGTATATTGCCGAGGAAACACGTGAGCTTATGGCCGAACTGGGGTTCCGAACCTACAATGAAATGATCGGGCGCTCCGATATGCTGGATACCAACGAAGCGATCAAGCACTGGAAGTCACAGGGGCTGGATCTCTCCCCGATCTTTCACCGTATTGATCCAAACGGCACAGCAGTCTATCACTGTGAAGAACAGGATCACGGACTGGATAAACTGATCGACAACAAGTTGATTGCGCAAGCCAAACCAGCACTGGAAAACAAGGAACCGGTGATCATTGAAACACCGATCTGTAATGTGGATCGCAGCTTCGGAACCATGCTTTCCGGTGAAGTTGCCAAACGTTATGGTGATGAAGGTTTGCCGGAAGATACCATTGCCATCAAGGCCAGAGGTACGGCCGGCCAATCACTGGGTGCATGGCTGGCACGCGGCATTTCCATTGATCTGGCCGGTGAAGGCAACGACTACGTCGGCAAGGGTTTATCCGGTGGTCGCATCGCCATTTATCCGCCTGAAAAATCCACAATCGTTGCTGAAGATAATATCATTGTCGGCAATACCGTGCTGTTCGGTGCGACCAGCGGCGAATGTTATTTCAGGGGCATTGCCGGTGAACGTTTTGCCGTACGCAATTCCGGTGCTGTCGCGGTTGTGGAAGGTGTCGGTGATCATGGCTGTGAATATATGACAGGTGGCACTGTGGTGGTACTCGGTGATACTGGCCGAAACTTCGCGGCAGGTATGTCCGGTGGTATCGCCTATATACTTGATAGTTCAGGCAGCTTCGAAAGCCGCTGCAACATGGCTCAGGTAGCACTGGAACCGATTATCGCTGAAGCCGATGCACTGGAAGAGCTGGACCATCAGGGAGCTGATCTGGAAACCCACGGTCGCGTCGATATCAAACATTCGTTATCGCAGAACGACCAGCACATTGTTCGCACCCTGATTAAACGGCATGTGCATTACACCAATTCGAGTGTCGGTAAAAATATTCTGGACAACTGGGACAATTTTGTCGGTCAGTTTGTCAAGGTTATCCCCGTCGATTACCGCCGCGCCATGGCAGAAATGGAAGCGGAGTTGAAAGCGGCGGAGGCCAAAGCTGAAAAAGCTGCTGCAAAGGAGACTACCCATGGGTAAGCCAACCGGATTCAAGGAGTTTGCACGCGAGAATCTGAGTTATGCGCCGGTCGCTGACCGCATTACGCATTACAAGGAATTTTATAAGCTGCCGGAAGATATGGCCACCCAGGGTGCACGCTGCATGGATTGCGGTATTCCCTTCTGTCACAACGGCTGCCCGATCAACAATATCATCCCGGAATGGAATGATGCGGTCTATCGCGGTAACTGGCGTGAGGCGCTGGATATCCTGCATTCCACCAACAATTTCCCGGAATTTACCGGCCGCATCTGCCCCGCCCCATGTGAAGAGGCATGTACGGTCAACCTGATCGGCGATGCTGTCTCGATTAAAAACATCGAGCTATCCATCGTGGAAAAAGGCTGGCAGAACGAATGGATTACTCCGCAGATTGCCGAAATCAAAACAGGCAAACGCGTTGCCATTGTCGGTTCCGGTCCAGCCGGCATGGCAGCAGCTCAACAATTAGCGCGTGCCGGTCATGATGTGGTCGTATTTGAAAAGAACAACCGCATCGGCGGCCTGATGCGTTACGGAATCCCGAACTTCAAGTTCGATAAATCCGTGATCGACCGCCGCATGGCACAAATGCGTGCCGAAGGCGTGGAGTTTCGCGTCAATTCCCATATTGGCGGCAATATCTCCGCCAAGGAATTGCTCAATAATTTCGATGCTGTCGTACTGAGCGGAGGCTCCGAGAAACCACGTGACCTGCCGGTGCCCGGGCGCGAACTGAATGGTATTCACTTTGCCATGGAGTTTCTGACCAAGAACACCATGCGTGTTCTCGGCGACGATATTCCCGATGAGGAATTCATCTCTGCAGCAGGCAAACATGTCGTCGTTATTGGCGGCGGTGATACCGGCTCCGACTGTATCGGCACAGCAAACCGCCACGGTGCAGAATCTGTTACCCAGCTGGAAATTTTACCGAAACCTGAAGCAGAGCCGAACAAACTGATTACCTGGCCGGACTGGCCCATGAAGCTGCGCACATCCACCTCACAGGAAGAAGGTTGTGATCGCGACTGGGAGGTATCCACCAAACGTTTCATCGGTGATGACGAAGGCAATGTACAAGCCATTGAATGCGTTCGTGTGGAGTGGAAGCAGGAGAATGGTCAATGGAAACTGAATGAAGTCGAAGGCTCCGAGTTCACGTTACCGGCACAACTGGTAACACTGGCCATGGGCTTTGTACATCCTGTGCATGAAGGTATGCTTGAAGAACTGGGTGTGGAAAAAGACGCTCGCGGCAATGTCGCTGCCGATGATCAGAATTACACCACCAGTATCGACAAGGTCTTCACGGCCGGCGATATGCGCCGTGGTCAATCCCTGGTCGTATGGGCCATTCGCGAAGGTCGCCAGTGTGCCCGCTCAGTGGATGAATATCTGATGGGCACCACCACCCTGCCCCGTTAATCAAACATACGCACTGAATCAATCAAAGGGTCGCGTAAGCGGCCCTTTTTTTCTTACGGCCGCTTTCACCGGGCAACAGAGGCCAGCCGGAGTACGAACCGTCCCCTCGACCATTCGCCCTCCCGATGCGCAAACTGGTCTGTGATCAACCCCATAGCTGCTTTACTCTCAACTACGCATGATAAAGAATTACATCTCATGCACCTTATGGAAAAAATATTAACCGGACTATCGCCGCGCCAATCCCAGCAGGAAATTATAATTTCTTCTTCGGGCGCAGTTATCGGTATAGGGCTGGTTGCATGGATCAGCTACCACCTTGTCGATAGTACCGCCCTGCCTTTTATCGTCGCATCCATGGGCGCTGCTGCGGTATTGCTCTATGCCGCACCACACAGTCCGTTAACCAGGCCCTGGTCATTTGTTGGCGGCCATCTGGTATCCGCTGCCGTAGGTGTCACCTGTGCGACATGGATTCCCGATCTGTTTCTGGCCAGCGGGCTGGCGGTGGGGCTGGCTATCTTTGCCATGCATCAATTGAATTGTCTGCATCCACCCGGTGGTGCCGCTGCATTGGTCGCCGTGATCGGTGGTGACCAGATTCATTCGCTGGGTTATCTCTATGTACTGATCCCTGTCGGACTGAATGTGTTGATTCTGGGCAGCGCTGTCTGGTTAACGCGCGTGTTGCTTGCACAAAGACAACAGGCCAAAACATTTATTCCCTACCCTGATACACATGAAGAGTATGAGCTGCCAAATACCATCCCGTTTTCGAATGATGATCTGAACAGCGCATTACAGGAAATCAACACCTACATTGACGTAACCATTGAAGATTTAAATGATATCTATACCCGTGCCACTTCATTCGCCCATAAACGCAGTCTGGGAAGTATGGAATGCCGGGATATTATGACGCGCCAGGTCGTTACCGTTGAATTTGGTGACAGCCTGAAAGATGCCTGGACACTGATGCAGCAACACAACATCAAAAGTCTGCCGGTTATCAGCAGGGTTCGACGGGTAAACGGCATTATCACCGTCAGCGATTTCAAGCAGGAAGCCGCACAGTTTCCCGGCGAAACAATTGAAGAGCGTCTGAAAGCGCTGATTCAACCCACCTCAGGAATTAGCTCGAGCAAAGCCGAAGTGGTCGGACAATTGATGGTATCTCCAGTCATTACCCTGGCGGAAGATGCACATGTTAGCGAAGCAGTATCGATATTCACCGATAAGGGAATCAGCCATATTCCAATTCTGAACCATGAACGCCGGCTGACTGGCATGCTTTCACGTACAGATGTGGCTCATTCCCTGCGTTCATCCGGCACAGTATAGAATACAGGGATTCACCCTGCTTGTGTAAGAGCATGACCCTGTAGCCGGACAGTCATTTTGTCGCGGTTTCAATTACCCTTCACGATAAAAAAAGCGTATAATCCAGCTTCGAACAGGAGATACGTGATGGACAGTCTGTTCATAATCGCGGCGGCAACAGTGATTGTGCTGGTGGTATTTGATTACACCAACGGTTTTCATGATGCCTCCAATGTTCTTGCCACAGTCATTGCATCACGTGCCATGACACCGGCTCAGGCGGTACTGGTGGTCGGTTTCTTTGAATTCCTCGGCCCCCTGCTCGGTGGTACTGCAGTAGCTGATACCATTGGCAGTTTTGTCGATATTTCCGACCTGCAAGCACTGCCGGCTACAGTCATCATCCTGTGCGGTGTGGTGGCCGCAGTGGTCTGGAATATCATCACCTGGCGATTCGGTATTCCCTCATCATCCTCGCACGCTCTGGTTGGCGGTTTAATCGGCGCTGTGCTCGTTTCCGCCGGCAATGAACATATCGTATGGGGGTTGAATGAATTGGGGCATGGCCATGTGATCGGTGTCTTCAAAGTGCTGTTCGCACTGCTGATCAGTCCGGTGATCGGTTTCTGGGTCGGTTTTATGATTCATCGCTGGATGGGTATCCTGTTACGTGGTGCCCGTCCGCAGGTGAACCGCAATCTCCGCCGAAGTCAGTTTTTCACCACGGCAGCGCTGGCCTTTGCCCATGGTGCCAACGATGCCCAGAAAAGCATGGGAGTCATTACGCTGGTGCTGCTGCTGGGCGGCTTTATTCCACAATTTGAAGTGCCCTTCTGGGTCGTGCTGTTGTGCGCTGTAGCTATCACGCTGGGAATTATGTCCGGCGGCTGGCGTATTGTACGAACTGTCGGCTTCGGCATCTACAAAATCCGCCCCCTGCACGCCGTGAATACCCAGATCACTGCCGGTGTGGTCATTTTTTCTGCCGCCATACTGGGGGGGCCTGTATCCACAACCCATGTGGTCAGCTCATCAATCATGGGCATTGGCGCATCGGAACGCCCGCGTTCGGTTCGCTGGGCCAAGGCCAGGGATATTATCAGCACCTGGGTTGTTACTATCCCCGGTGCTGCGGTGATTGCCGCAGTCAGTTACCTGTTGCTGGGGCAACTGCTTTTATTGGAAAGTTAACATGAACTAACAACGCACCTGCACGGGTTTTCCACTACATGACACTTTCACGCCATGGGTTGGAAAAAGTCCCGTACGCGGTAAGGAGAACAATATGAACATGCCAGTCAGCTACTTGAAAAAACTGATCGACAGAATAATACCTCCCATGCCGGACTTTTTCTCCCTGATCAATGAACAGTGCGAACTCTGCGTACAAACCATGGCTGTGTTTGTAACCTATATGGAGAGCGGTGATACCAGCAAGGCAGAGCAGATTCGCCACATGGAAAAACACGGTGATGAACTCAAGCAACGCAACAGCAAAATCCTGAACCGCGCGTTTACTACGCCGATGGACAGGGAAGATATTCATGATGCAATCACCAGCATTGACGAGATCATGAACTATGCAAAAACAACCGTGCGGGAACTGGAAGTGCTCGATTTACAACCGGATCAGTACATGCTCGAGATGGCGATTGAATTGAGAGACGGCACCGAAGCGCTGCAGCGCGGCTTTGCCATGCTATCCAGCAATCCGGCTCATGCTGAAGATGATGCGCTGGCTGCACGCAAGGCGGAACGCCGGGTTGAACGTGTGTACAGACAGGCCATTGCCCACCTCTTTCGACCTGATGTCGTGCTGGAGAAGGTGCCCGGCGATGACGGGGGGTCCGAACATCATCAACTGGCACTCACTATGATTGATATATTCAAACATCGGGAAATCTATCGCCACATGTCCAATGGTGCAGACAAACTGGCACATACGGCAGACAAGCTAAATGACATTATTGTCAAAATTTCCTGATTCATCCATGCCTGTCGAAATATTTACCCTGGAGATAAAAACAGTCTCTGTGCTGACTTTCCAGACCGGCTTCTGCCACCATCATTTCAGATCAACGTACGTGTTTCGCAGTTATCCGCCTGTTGAATGCCTCAGGCAAAATATCAAACCACCGGAGATGCATTGAAAACCCCGGGTGCATTGTTCGACTTTGTCCAGAAGGAGTGGTTACTTATTGCTTCCGGCGTCAGTCTGGTGCTGACATCACTTTATACGAATCATATTCCCGCCTATTCCTTTCGTGAATTTCAGGTGTTGTTTATCCTGTTCATTCTATTCGTTGCCGTTCATGGCCTCCAGCGTAGCGGTCTTATATTAAAACTCTCCCGGAAGATCGAAAAAGGAAAAACCGTAGCACTGAAGCTGGTGATAACCACATTCATTCTGTCCATGCTGGTTACAAATGATGTCGCCCTGATTGTCATTGTGCCATTAACCCTGGCGCTGCATATCCAACGTAAAGATCTACTGGTCATTTTTGAGGCCCTGGCTGCCAATGCAGGCTCCGCATTAACACCGTTCGGCAATCCACAAAATTTGTTCATTTACTGGTTCTACGAATTACGACCAACCGAATTTATGGCTGCGATTGCCCCGTTTTCAATCGTGTTCCTGTTCATCCTGATTGTTCCGGCATGGTTCATGAAAACAAACCATGCATTACAGGCACATCCGAATACAAAAGTCGTCCAACATTCTGCCTGTGTTTATGGATTCCTGCTTATCATGGTGCTGTTAATCGTGCTTCATGCACTGCCGGTTCAGACAGGCATCGCAGTTATTATCTACGCTCTGTTATTCGACCGTAAAACACTTCATATCGACTACGCACTTTTATTCAGCTTCTTTTTCTTTTTTGGTGTGGCCGAAAACATGAAAATACTGCTGGCATCAGGCATACAGCATTCCGGCCATATTTTTCTGTTTTCCGCTCTGGCCAGTCAAATCATGAGCAATGTTCCGGTCGCTTTGTTAACTGCAAAGTTAACGGAAAACTGGCAGGCATTACTGTGGGGAACCAATGCCGGAGGATTTGGCAGTATTTTTGCATCTTTTGCCAATCTGATCGCATACAAAATGTATGTCACACATTCAAGCACCAATAATCCTGCATCATTCACAGCAAAGTTTCTTGCTATTGGATATATCGCCTTTTTTCTGTCAATCGGACTATATTTTACTTTACACAGATGGACATAAAACAGGAAAGACTCATATTTCGCACATGCACCGTGACTCAATTTATACCTCGGATATTCATAACAATGGATTCGCCTTTGATGACAAGGTGGCGCGTGTTTTTGCCGACATGATCCGCCGCTCTGTACCCGGTTACGGACAGAGCTTACAGATGGTGGAATTGTTGGCCCACGAATATGCGCAGGCCGGAACCCGACTGTACGATCTGGGCTGTTCGCTTGGCGCTGCCACGATGGCTTTGAATCGCGGTGCCACCGGCAAGGCATGCCACATTATCGGTGTGGATAGCTCCCCTGCCATGGTTGATCGCTGCAAGACAATGCTTCAGGACGAAGCCGTGGAAATTCTTTGTCAGGACATCCTGGAGACCGATATCAAAAATGCTTCGGTGGTGGTATTAAATTTCGTACTGCAATTTATCGCCAGAGAGGAACGACCCGGACTTATTGCAAATATTTATGAAGGGCTGCGTGAGGGTGGCGTATTGATTCTCTCCGAGAAAATTGCTTTTGATGATGCTGATGAAAACCGCCGACAAACCGAACTGCATGAGGCATTCAAACGGGCACAGGGATATTCGGATATGGAGATCAGTCGCAAACGTACAGCACTTGAACATGTGCTGATACCTGAAACACAGGCGGTGCATCATGCCCGCTTGAAGCAGGCCGGTTTTTCCACATCGAACACATGGTTCCAATGTTTCAATTTCGTCTCCATGATCGCCGTAAAATGAGGTCATATCAGGAACATGAAGCGGAGCAGCTAAAAGCATTCCTGTCCGCATCAGTGCCGGCTGCTTTTAGCAATCAACTGCTGAGATTGAACGAGCAGGGTTGGCATCATATCCTCAGGCATGGCGATCTGAATCGCTGGCAGGCCGGTTTTGAAGCGCTGCCCGATACCATCCCTTCTGAAATAAAAATAAATACATCAACCATTCAAATTGGCACACCTGCAGATACAAACATGCCCGCAACCAAAATCGAAACAGCGCTGCAACAACTGCATCCGTGGCGCAAAGGGCCGTTCAACCTGTTCGGTGTGCATATCGATACCGAAT
>WFUI01000054.1 GCA_015485035.1 Mariprofundus sp. | reverse complement strand
TCAACTATGTCGTCGGGCGCGGTTACTATAAGGAAAGCGCCCGTGGACAGATTATCGGCGATTGCAATGGTTTGGTAAAACTGATCGTCGATGCCGACACATGCCAGCTGATCGGCGCACATATCGTCGGTGAACACGCCAGCGAACTGATACACACCGGTCAGTTACTGATGAATTTCAACGGTACAGTGCACGATCTGGCCTGCAATGTATTCAATTATCCCACTCTGGCCGAATGTTACAAGCTGGCCGCACAGGACTGCCTGAACCGGTTGCGCCAAACATCCTGACCGTTTCTGCCTCTTCCATTTTGTAATCTCTGTCACAGGCAAACCTGATCCATCGCATATTGTGCGCCCTGTTATCAGCCCGGACTATTCACGCATGATCCGGGCCAAATTTACAGGAGTTGTTTATGAAGATTTCACCATGGATATTTATTGCTGTGACAACCGCGCTGTTGAGTGCTTGCGGCAATGCAGATGATCGCCGTACATTTACACCCGAAGCTGTTGCTGAGAAAAGTGTTGCCGAGATAGAAACTGCGATGGATCAGGCCAATCAGGCCCTCAAGGCTGTAGAAGCCGCCAACACGGATACACAACAGGCATTACAACGCGCAAAAGCCAGGCAGGATGCCGTGGAAATATCGATGGCCCGATTGGCGAAACAATCCGAGATGCTCAAAAAAGAGGCTGAAAACAAAGCCCGTTGGGCAGCTCTGATGCAACAGAGAGCCATTGCCGCCAGGCAGGCACTGTTACAGGCAGCTCTGGAACAGTCCAAAGCAGAAAAACAGGTTGCTGAAAAAGAGCAGTCGGTACAGAAAGCCCGTATTCAGGCCGAGATTCATGAGGATCTGGCCAGAAAGGCCATGTTGGAAAAAGTGGCTGCGGAACAGCTGGCTGCAAAAATAGCTAAGGCTGAAAAACTGGCAACACTGTCGCTTACCCGGCATAACCCGGTAGCAACTCCGACCCGTATAACGACAATGGATATCGCATCTTCCGATGTGAAAGACAGCGTTCAGAGCATATTACCGAAGACTGCACCAAAGCAGAAACAGGCATCGAACACAAAGAAACCATCCCGCACGACTGTGGCAGCCCGGGAGCATAAAAAGCCGGTCAAACCGGCCACCACAAGCAAACAACCCGCTGCAATCAAACTGGCAAGTATGCCTGTAGAAATGGTTGCCGATCCCGTTCGCGGTCATGGTCTGGCACAAAAATGCCAGTTGTGTCACAGCTTTGAACCCAACCAGAAGGCAAAGTTCGGCCCGGAACTGTTCGGCATCGTCGGCCAACAGGCCGGAAAATCCCGGAATTATAAATATGGAAGTGCTCTGAGCCAGGCCAGTTTTACATGGAATGAAACGACACTGAGCGAATGGATCTGCAACTCGGGAAAAACCATCAAAAAACTGACAGGTAACAAAAGTGCTCGTACTAAAATGCCCAACCAGAATACCTGCGGGCAAAATGCACGGGATATCGTTGCTTATTTAAGCACATTGAAAGCACAGGCATCCAATCCCGCCCAGACAAACAGTTTGTAAAATAATTTCTTGCAGGAAAACAAGGGGTTCGTTGCCATGCTAACGAACCCCTTGTTGTTTTATCACTGTTTTTCTATCAATTCTATCGCATAACCATCGGGATCGCGGACAAAGGCAATGACCGTATCACCGTGTTTCATCGGGCCGGGTTCTCGGCTGATAATACCACCATCGCAACGTATGCGGTCACATACCGTATAGATATCATCTACAGCAATGGCGATATGACCAAAAGCATTGCCCAGATCATAAGAGGTGGTGTCCCAGTTCCAGGTTAATTCAATAACTGCCGTATCCGCTTCGTCACCATAACCGACAAAAGCCAGTGTAAACCTGCCGCCGGGATAGTCCTTACGTCGCAACAGCCGCATGCCCATAATGCGGGTATAGAAATCAATCGATTTTTCCAAATCACTGACTCGAATCATGGTATGCAATAAACGCATCGTAACTTACCCCGTCTTCACTGGATTCCCGGCCTGTCGGGCAACAGCCCCTGTTGTCTTGCCAGCCATTTGGTCATCATCATCCAGACCGGGCTGAACAGCAAGGTCATGGCAATCACGATAACTGTCAACTCGTGCAGATCCCGGCTGAGAATCCCTGCAAAAGTACCGACCGAAGCCAGCAAGAATGAAAACTCCCCAATCTGGCTCAGTAATCCGCCGGTAATCAGGGCCATGCCCCAACTCTCGCCGAGTGCGCGCATCACAAACACATTCACGCCGGCATTAAACAGAAATACCACTGCGGTTGCACCGATGACCAATGGCAGATGAGCCATTAGATAATGCGTATCCACCATCATGCCGACAGACAGGAAAAAAATCATCACGAAAATTACATATACCGACTCCAGATGTTCATGGATCCAGTCGGACTGATCACTTGATGCCAGTACCATACCGGCCAGAAATGCACCAAGACCGGGGGAAAGGCCCAGCCATGATGTCAGCGTGGCTGCAGACAGGCATAGAAGCAATCCCAGCAACACCCGCTTTTCCACACTCCCTTTGAGGAACTGGGGGATATGCAACATGCCCGTTTTAATCAGATAAATGGCAATGGACAGCAGAACCACACCACCGATCACCTGCTTGAATAATTCAGTGGCGTGAATTTCGTTATCCCCGATCAGGCTAAGAATAATCATCATGGGTACAATGGCCATATCCTGAACCAGTAGTACGCCAACGGCGTTCTGTCCGAATGGTGCATCCATTTCGCCGGCATCCTGCAGCTCTTTGAGAACGACGGCAGTACTGGAAAGTGAAACCATAAAACCGAAAAGAATGCCAAGATTGGCGGGCAGCTGAAATGCCCATACCAACCCCAGACATACCACGACACTGATTGCAATCTGGATTGCAGTCCCAATCACAGCGATACGCCAGCGCTTCATCAAATTGGGAATAGACACTTCCATGCCCACAAAAAACAGCAACATCACCACGCCGATTTCTCCCACACGGGTAACTGTTTCCTGATCATTGATAATACCCATCACCGACGGGCCGAGCATGATGCCGGAAATGATATAGGCCACGACAATCGGCAAGCCCACACGCACGGCCAGATAACCGATAGCCAGTGCTACCGATAATACAATCGTAACATTCATCATCATGGGATCCAGATGCATTGCCGATCCTTTTTTACGTATGATATCGCAAATCATGCAGGCCTGATTGCATGCAAAATCTACCGCAAATTTCCGTTTGCGTCTGTATATAATCGGTTTTGAACGGGGGCATCGCTTGTGCGATGAATTCACTTCGGGCATTTTTCGCCGCCTACGTTTATTCAAGGAGCCCCGATGTCTTCTCCCATGATGCATGCCGAGATTACCTGTCTGAAGCTGCTGCACAGCGGCAAAGTACGTGATATGTATGAAATTGATGATGATCATATCCTGATTGTTACCACCGATCGCCTGTCAGCTTTTGACGTAATTCTGCCGACCCCTATTCCCGGTAAGGGTGCGGTATTGAATGCCGTATCAGCTTTCTGGTTTAACAAACTGTCCCATATTGTACCCAATCAGGTATCCGATATGCCGTTGGAAGAAGCCATTCCCGATCCGGAAGAGCGCCGCCGCGTGGCATCACATGCGATTGTCGTGAAACGCCTCAAACCGCTACCGATTGAAGCAATCGTGCGTGGTTACCTGATTGGCTCCGGCTGGAAAGAATATCAAAAGCAGGGGTCCGTCTGTGGCATCGAACTACCCTCGGGGCTGCAGTTGGCCGACCAGTTACCACAACCGATTTTCACACCCTCGACCAAAGCCGATGCCGGCGAACATGACGAAAATATTGATTTTGAACGGATGTGCGATCTGATCGGCACAGCGTTGGCCGAGCAGGTTCGTCAGATAAGCCTGTCTCTATATAAAGAAGCTGCGACTTTCGCACTGGAGAAAGGTATCATCATTGCCGATACCAAATTTGAATTCGGGCTTGATAAGGATAATACGCTTTATTTAATTGATGAAGTGCTGACACCGGACTCCTCGCGTTTCTGGCCAGTATCGGAATATCAGCCCGGCATCAGCCCGCCCAGCTTTGATAAACAAATTGTTCGTGACTGGCTGGAAACACAGGACTGGGATAAAAAAGCGCCCGCACCTGAACTGCCGGACAGTATTAAAAACAGAACGGCGGAAAAATACCGCGAAGCGCTGGAGCGCCTGACCGGTTCGGCTTAATCCGGGCTGTTCATACTCATGCCGGTTCCTGACATCTTATGGCCTGTTGCAGCGATTCTGACAGGTATTATGTTGCTGGTCTGGAGTGCTGACCGTTTTGTGGACGGTGCATCGTCTGTAGCCAGAAACCTGCGCGTACCACCGATGGTGATCGGATTGACGATCGTCAGCATCGGTACCTCACTACCTGAAATGATTGTTGCTGCCATGGCAGCTCTGGATGCAAATCGTGATCTCGGTATCGGCAATGCCATTGGTTCCAATATTGCCAATATCGGGCTGGTGTTGGGGGTTACGGCATTAATCATGCCGCTGGCCGTTAAATCTATGACATTGCGCAGAGAAATACCGGTGCTGTTTCTGGTGACGGCATTTGCATTTGCACTGATGTCTGATGGTGAACTGGATTTTTTCGACGGCGTGATGCTGCTTACAGGGCTTGTTCTCATGCTGATCTGGATTGCCCGTATCGGACTGAAGGACAGGCATGATCCTCTGGTACAGGAATTCACAGAATCCATTCCGGATCAAATGACGATGCGACAATCCGTTTTCTGGTTCATGGTTGGCCTGCTGGTGCTCATGGCCAGTTCCCGTATGGTGGTATGGGGCGCAGTGGAAGTCGCCCATGCTCTCGGTGTCAGTGATCTGGTGATCGGCTTAACCATTGTGGCAATTGGTACCAGCCTGCCGGAGCTGGTCGCATCAATTACCAGTGCACTGAAAGGCGAAGCGGATATGGCAATCGGTAATGTCATCGGCTCGAACATGTTCAACCTGCTGGCGGTCCTGGCTATGCCGGCGCTGATTTACCCCGGGACATTTGCTGCGCCGGCATTGTTGCGTGACTTTCCGATCATGCTGGGTTTTACCATTGCCCTGTTAATGGTCTCATTCGGTTTAAAACTGGGGAAAGTCAATCGCTTCGAAGGCGCATTGTTGCTGAGCGGTTTTGCCGCTTATCTGTATCTTCTTTTTTTGCAGGCTTAGGCATCTGGCCTGTCCCTGGCCCCGGAACCCCGGAGTCCTGATCGCGCCAGTATCTCGGCCGTGATCATCTGATCGCTGCCAAACGTATCGGCAATCACTTCTGTTGCTCCGGCCTGGTAGAGTTGATACAGGTGCATTTCCTTTCGTGTTCTGACAATGATCGGTAATTTGCTATCCACGGAGCGCACCCGGGTAATGATTTTCATGACCGTATTGAAATCGATCATGCTGATTACCAGTGCAGACGCACGTACCAGTCCACAGGCGCGCAGCAAGGACAGGCTGCCTGCATCACCGTAGGAGACCGGGTGTTTTGCTTCCATACCGCGCTGTACCTGTTCCGGTTCCAGATCAATCGCCATGCACGGAATACGCTGACCGATCAGAAACCCGATGGCATGTCTGCCAACCCGACCATAACCGCAGACGATGACGTGGTGATTCAGGGTGCTTGATGTTGCCAGAATACGATCACTGATTTCCTTGCGACTCTGTTGGGTGGAGCGTGGTAGCAGGAATGCTGCGATTTTGCCGTTATGGCGGATCAGAATCGGTGCCAGTGCCATGCTGAACAGCATGGCAGCCAGCACAATCTGCCCCTCATTCGGCCCAAGAATGCCACCACCCATGGCCAGGATCAGAATCGCAAAACCGAACTCGCCGCCATGCGCCAGAACCACCCCGGTACGCAGAGAAACAGCGCTATTCCAGCCACCCAGACGACAAAACAGGGCAATGCTGGCGCATTTGAACAGAATCAGTGCCACAAGCAAAATCAGCACCGGCGACCAGATAGACGGCAACATGGAAATATCCAGCATCATGCCAATGGTGATAAAAAACAATCCCAGCAACAGATCCCTGAACGGACGAATTTCTGATTCCACCTGGTGTTTGAATTCGGTCTCGCTGAGCATAACACCGGCCAGAAAAGCACCCAGCTCAAACGACATCCCGATACTGTAGGTAATCCATGCTGAGCAGAGCACAATCAGCAACACCGTTAATGTAAATAACTCGGCGGCACGGAATCGCGCCACCTCCCTGAATAAAGGCCTGAGTACCCAGCGCCCAAAAGCAAAGATAACCAGCAGCGCCAGTCCGGCTTCGCTCAGGGTAATGGCTACAGTCAGCATCGATATATCGGTGGTTGCACCGGTCAGGCTGGTCACCAGAATGAGAAACGGCACCACCATCAAATCCTGAAACAGCAGAATACCCAGACTATTGCGGCCGTGACGCGTGTGAAGCTCCACCTGATCCGCCAGTTGTTTGGTGACCAGCGCAGTCGATGACATCGCGATGATACCACCCAGAATCAGTGCGCTTTCCGGGCTGAGTCCGAGCAAAAAAGCCACTGCCGCTGTGACTGCCGCAGTAAGCCATACCTGGGCACTGCCGAGCCCCAACACCGCGGCTTTCATGCGTATTAGCAGTGCTACGGAAAACTCCAGCCCGATGGAGAATAGCAGGAAGACGACGCCGAATTCGGCAAATATCCTGATATGCTCGACATCGTTGACCAGACCTGTGCCGAACGGCCCCACAATCACCCCGACAGCGAGATAAGCCAGAATTGGCGACAACTGCATACGCAGACACAGCGCCACAGCCAGGGCCGTCGCAGCCAGCATCACCAGCATATCATTCAAATAACTGTATTCCACCGCACCTCCGATGAATCGTTACAGCCAGAATTCATGTAAACAAGCTCTAACACCATAGGGGGAATTTGCCAAAAAGGCAATGCTCTCACCATACATTCACACCACACCAGTGGCGTTCCGGACTTGTCCCATCGCCAGATTCGGATTGTTTTCAGAGAATACCCATAATCTGTACCGGATTGATCCGGATTTTAAATCGGACTAGAATGGTCGCCTATAGATTGGAGTGGCCTTTTTTGTTTCCACTACCGCCAGAGGTGGCCATGCTCAGATTAACCAAATTGACGGATTACGGTATTTTGCTGATGACGCGCATGGCCTCATCCGGGCAGGAACGTTTTTCGGCCGCGGAACTCGCAGGCAGCACCCATATTCCAATGCCGACAGTCAGTAAAATTCTGCAAATGCTGTTGCACGAAGGCATGCTCGATTCTGTACGCGGAGCCCATGGGGGCTATCGTCTGACCCGTGCGGCAACCGAAATTAATGTGCGTGATATTATCAATGTGTTTGAAGGGTCGATTGCCCTGACGGAATGTAATCTCGATGATGGCGGCTCCTGCGATCAGCATGATGTATGCTCCACCAGCAATAACTGGAAGCGCATCAATCAGGCCGTTCGTCAGGCGCTTGAGGATATTTCTCTGGCCGATATGACCGAACAGGATTTTGTGCCTGTATTTCGTCTGCAGCGTGGCATTGCTGTTTATGAGGAGAAAATCTAGTGCAGGAGGTACAGTGATGAATGATGTGAAACAGCAGCCCGTAGAAGAATCCACACCGGAAGACTTTGCAAGTCAGGAATATGAAGCCGGCTTTGTCACCGATATTGAGACGGATACGCTTCCGCCCGGCCTGAATGAGGATGTGATTCGTCATATCTCGGCCAAAAAGGATGAGCCTGAATGGTTGCTGAACTGGCGTCTGGAAGCATTTCGCCACTGGCAAACCATGACAGAACCGCACTGGGCACATGTAAATTATGAACCCATCGATT
>WFUI01000053.1 GCA_015485035.1 Mariprofundus sp. | reverse complement strand
GCCTCTGTCCTGTTTGCTACAGGTTACGATAAATCGGGCGCATTAAATCATGAAGACGATATCCATATTGATCAGATCATAGAAAAACCTTTTTCTATTGAGACACTGAGCAGCAGAATAACCCGGTTAATCAATGTATGAATCAGCACATAAACCGCCGGGTTAATCTTTGCCGGAATGAAATCTGGTCATTTCCCGGCCAGATGATGACTATCGGTAGTGGTCTGCCTTGGTCAAAACCGGACAAACCGACCGAATTGGAGGATAATCATGATTGAAGATCTGAAAGGACCGGAAGCCTGGCGTATATTTCGTATCATCAGTGAATTCACCGAAGGTATCGACAAATTATCACCGATGGATTTTGCCATTACCATTTTCGGTTCGGCCCGCTTGCAGCCAACCGACCCCTACTACGAAACAGCCAGACAACTTGCAAAAAAACTGGCTGAAGAAGATTTCAATATTATTACCGGCGGCGGTCCCGGCATCATGGAAGCTGCCAACCGTGGGGCATCAGAAGGAAAATCACACTCTATCGGCCTGAATATTGATTTGCCTCAGGAGCAGCATCCCAATACCTATCAGGATGTATCACTGCAATTTCGTTACTTTTTTGTGCGCAAGGTGATGTTTGTCAAACAGTCTATGGGCTACGTCTGTATGCCGGGCGGTTTTGGTACACTGGATGAATTTTTTGAAGCACTGACTCTGATGCAAACACATAAAATTCATCCATTGCCTCTGGTGCTGTTCGGCACGGAGTTCTGGCAGGGATTACTGGACTGGTCACGCAGCACCCTGCTGGATACAGGTATGATTTCAGAGACTGACCTTGATCTGGTGACCGTGACCGATGATGTGGAACAGGTTGTCGACATCATGTGCCGACACAGAGACTGGAAACGCAAGCAAATTAAAGCCGCGGCCGGAGATGCTGTTCACTCCAATTCTAAAGGCGAGGAATAAAAGCGCCGACACGTTCCCGGTAAGCAAGGTAATCCGGATGCTGTGCAATCATCCTGCGTTCTTCAAATTGCGCCCCAATGATGAAGTAAACGCATATGACCAGGGTGAAATGCAAGCCGTTCCATGTCTGCTCCGGCATGGCCAGCAAAATAAGCATCGCTCCGGTATACATGGGATGACGCAACCAGCGATATATCCCGCGTTCGATGAACGGATCGTTGGACGTTTTTGTTTTTCGCAGACCGAGAAAAACAAGTCCATCAATCGGTTGAAATGCAGCCAGCGCTACGATCAATCCCAGTATCTGTAACGAAACCAGCAGCCACCATAGTAGGCCGTCGCTCTGATACAGCCCGGCGTCCGGCAGCTGATGCACATAAAGCACCCACACGCCGGTCGCAGCAATGGCCAGTATCGAATACAACAACCGATAGCGCGGTTCACGCAAACCGTGATCATAAAACCACTGTTTACAGCTCTGCGATGCCAGCAGGCTGTGACTTACCGCAAAAACCAGACCGGATAGCCATATCCACAGGGCGCTATCCCAGTAACCCACTGGAAATCAGGCCACTCTTGTCAGTGTGTTGGCATCGGTATGATGAAATATCCCGTCCTGTCCCTGAATCTGTAATTGTGTGTCCTCGGCGTAACTGAAACGACCATCAGCATGAATATCTACCTGTAATTCATAACGCACTGTTTTGAAAGCCTGATCGAGAAACGGACTGGATAACACGCCAAACGTTTCCGAACCTGCATCTGCCGCCATGCTAAAACTGTTGCTATCAGCCTCAGTATCACCGCCAGCCAGTATGGTCACTGCGCGCGGTACCATAAAGCAACGCATCACCTGCCCGGCTTTTGCATCCCAAAGCCAGTAACCGGTCTCTTCATGAAACGGCTCATCTGCCCCCAGCGGCCAGGCCGTAGTCGAATAACGCAAACCGTATAATACCTGTGGACCATTCTCCACCGGACCAAGTGGTTCGAATATCAACCGTTCCCGATAAGCTGTTTCCACCGCCCCTCGCTGCCCCG
>WFUI01000052.1 GCA_015485035.1 Mariprofundus sp. | reverse complement strand
CCCGGTCATAGTGCGGACACATGGTGACAATTGTTTTATCCCGGTTCAGTTCACCCAATCGGTCCGGCAACTCATTCAGAGGAATATGCTGTCCTATTCCTAACTGCCATGCGGCATATTCTTCATGGAAACGAATATCGATCAATTGTGCTCTACCTTCAGCATACAATGCCAGCATTTCAGGCAGCTGAATTTTCATCGCCTTACGTTCATCATAATTGAAGGAGCGTAAATAGGTATCAAATTTGTCCTCTTGCATCACGAGCCTCACTTTTGTTTGTTTTCGTTGACTATGAAGACGCCTGAATCACTCTAACGATGCATTCAACGACCAACCGATCATTTTTAAAACAATAACAATTGCATAAAAACAAGCTTAAAAGCCAATAAGATTAAAACGCAGGCTACCAATACTTTCACCTGCTGTTGAGATAACGTCTCATGCATCATGTTATTGCCAATGATACCGCCAACAAATGCTGCAATAGTAACCACAGCCAGTAGCTGCCAATGCATATCAACAAAATGAAGATATGTGAGGAAACCACCCAACGATGAAAAAGGAATAACGAAGCTGACTGTATAAGCCGCTTGTTTCGGCTCAAAACCAAACAGAATCAGCAACGGGATAATCAGGCTACCGCCACCGACACCCAACATACCGGAAATGAACCCAACGCTGCCACAAATAATATAGAGCACCCATAGTCGCGCAAAGGTGAACCGTTGTAGCCTGGATGGACGCAGTAATAAGGCAGCGCTAAGCAACAGAAATCCAATCAATATCCATTTCAATGCATATGCCGGCACATCCGCACTTAGAAACGCCCCCAATGGAGTACTGAGCAGAATCGAAAGCACTAACGGCAAGGCAAAGCGCAGGGTTATTTCCCCACGCCGCATATTCATCATACTGGCGCTGATCGTGCTGGTCATATTGATAAACAAGCCCACAGCTCTGGCCATTTCAGAGGCCATGCCAACCATAGGAAACACACTGACCAGCGCAATGGCCGACCCCACACCCCCCATGGCAAACAAGGTGGAGAAAACCAGTGTCAGGATAAAGTAGGTCAGCAAGTCCACGCGGTGAGCCCTCGATGATGATAGTGCGATTATATCATTACACTTGTCATGTAAAAACGGCTGCACTCATGATCAGAGTGCAGCCGCGTGTATGCACAAACGTCGCTATTTATCCGGTTCCAGATACAGGTATGTAATACCAGCACTGAGGCCAGCACCTTCACTGCTGGACACGGCGACAGGCTGCAATGAGATGTTCTTTTTGCCGCCGCCAATCAATGCCTGTGCGCCAACACCAACGCCCGCTGTTGCTGAACCACCAGCACCAAAGTATTTACCTGCCAACTGATGATCCCCAGCTTTGTAGTCAGCAGACATCACAGCGTAAACCATTGTGGTGTTTCGATCATATGAGATATCAAAACCCAGGCCTACGCCAGTTTCGCCTTTATAGTGTTCAACACCACCGGATGTGGATTTAAATTCACACGTGACATTTTCTGTAGAATGAATGATCAAGCTGACTCCGGAATCGGGCACTGTTTTGCACGTCAAAGCGCCAATACGGCCGCCTGCTGGTGTTTCTGCCAATGCCTGCATCGGCACCATGGCTACTGTTGCGAGTAACGCACCACCCAATACATAGTTTACGCTATTTCTCATCCTTACCATCACTCATCTCCTTTTTATTTACTAACGCAACATTCGCTCTGTAAGCTGAACAAATGCTGCTTTTCTATCACCGCAAGCATACAGTGCCTTGTGCCTGAACATTCATCATATAATCGCTTCATGGCTACAAATGGCATCTGTAATAGCAGCTATATATGTAGACGAACAAAGCCTTAAAAGGATGCAGTGATCACAATGTATCTGCTTTGCACATCACCCTTCATCTGTTACTCCTCTTCATCTCTATGCCGGAGTGGCAGCGAGGTAAGCGGCTTAACCAGCGGGGCGTGTATAAAAAGCCACATAAAAGCGTGCCATATCATCAGGGCGAATACTGTGTGGCAGCGCTGGTGGAATATTGGCATGCTCACCGGCTTGAATATCCCGTGCTGAAGATCCATCCGGATGATAGCTCACGCACCCATCCAATACATGCAGCTGCCCCCAGGTGCCCGCTTTGGTGGTGTGATTTTTGAGCAATCCGGCCGGTACTGTCGCCGCAGTAAATTCAGCGGTACGCCCTGATTCCGTCAAGCCTTCCGGAAACTGCAATGCAGCGCACTTGCTACACATCATTTCAATGCAGGAAGGCTGTGCCTGTTCAATATCCAGACTGTGAAAGCAATCGAGTGTTGCCACCCATACAGCATGATGCTCACCACGGTGATAACTCAATACCTTGCGTTTCATCGAACAGTCCCGGCGAACGATACAGAATAATCAGGGCGCAGTTCAGTCATGGCATGTTCCACATGCACCACCGGGCTTCACGCCCAGTTTGATCAGGATCTTCTCCATCAGGCACCAGCGGGTAAAGCCCGATTGAAACAGGTTTGCCCCGACAAACAGGGTCAGCCACAACCATGATGGCGTATTCAGTGCCGTGCCGCTCTGCCCCGCATACAGATAGATTGAAAGCATAATCATTGTTCCTGCAATAATTCGAATCACGCGTTCTGTAGTCATTGTTATCTCCTCTCGTTGATGTAAATCAGATCAGTTAAGAATATTTTTTATTTTACTGCGGTAGCCTGTGTGGCAGGCCATACAGGCGCTGAGCATGGCAGACTGACGCTGAATCAGCAGCGGCATATCGTTGGCTTCGGCAGCCTGTTTAATGTCTACCGCCAGGCTATGTACCTTGCCATCAGCCTGTTTAAAGGCAGACATCTCAGAGCGCAATCCGGCCATGATCTTCACCTTCTGGCCCAGAGATGGTTGATCGTGCTTGGCAATGTGCAGGGCAGCATTCGCAGCGGCCTCGAAATCTTCCATCAACACCGCCTGATTCAGTGCCGCATAATCACGCCCAAGCTGCTGCATGACAGCCTTCAATGTACCTGCCTCAGCAGTTACTGACTGTGCAGCACCTGCTGTGGCAAAGGCGCTGTCAGCTGCACTGGCGCTACCGGCCCATGCGATGCTCATGGTCACCAGCAAGATTGTCTTTTTCATATTCATCTCCTTATCACTACTTGTCTCTGGCCCGTGTGAACGGGTTGTTACTACGAAAGTTTTCAATTGAGAAAAACAGCACAGGCACAGCCAGCAACGTCAGGAATGTGCCGGCAATCAAGCCACCAATGGCCACAAATGCCAGTGGCGACAATCGTTCGATGCCGACAGCCCACTCCATCGCCAGTGGAATCATCCCCACTGCCGAGGCCGTAGCCGTCATCAAGATGGGACGTGTACGTTTGGCCACGGAGTCCAGAACAGCCTTGCGCAGTGGCTGACCTTCACGCAATGCCTGCTTGGCAAAGTCCACCAGAAGAATACCATTATTAACCACAATCCCCATCAACAGGATCAAGCCCATCTGCCCCGGCATAGAGAGAAATTTTCCGCCAAGAATAATACCGAATGCAGCCCCGATCACTGCCAGAGGCAAACAGGCCATAATGGAAATCGGGTCGAGGAAGGAACGAAAAGTCACCACCAGCATCAAGTAAAGCAATACCATCCCCAGCGCGATAGCCTTGAACAATCGTTGTGCCGATTCAGCCAATTGCTTGTTCTCACCTTCATCATGCATGCTATAACCATGCGGCAGCTCGATATCAGCGATGGCAGCCATTACATCATCGTGCAAGGCTGTAATGGCAACATTCTGCCGCCAGCCCAGCACATCAATCGTCGGCTCCAGATACTGATGAGTCTGTGCCGTTGGTGCAGTGATCATCTTGGGTTCAGCCAGTGAGGCCAGGGGCAACAAATGCCCGTTTTTTGCCTGGATATTGATTGCTCGAATGCTTTCCAGATCAGCCCGCTGGTCTTTTTGCAGCCGAACCCAGACTGGAATTGCATTTTCTCCCGGCACACGCAGAGAACCTGCCGGTGCTCCACCTACAGCAATAGCTACCTGAGCGGCTATGTCTGCTGCAGTCAACCCATACAAACGAGCTTTGGCAGAATCAACATTTAAAGCAATACGTTGTGAACGTTGCTGCCATGTCCGCTCAATACCGGTCAGCCCATGTACCGGCCGCAGGCGTTGCATTACCTCATCTGCCAGCTTGCTGAGCACAATAGGATCCGGCCCCTTGATCATCACATCAATATTTGCCCGAATGGATGAAAGCGGCGTGGAACCAAAAGCAGACACATTGGCAGAAATCAGCCCCGGAATACGGTGCAAACGTTGCTGAATGGCATGGTTAATATCATTGAGTGTGCGATCACGGTGAAAGCGATCTACAATATTCAGGGTAATTTCACCCTGTTGCAGCAAACGAGCTGCACCGAATGATTTCACACCTGGCTCCGCTCCAACCACACTGGACATGGATATCAGCCAGCCTGGAGACAGTTCAGCTTTGATCGCTGTTTCGACTTGCGTCAACAGCTGCTCCATACGTTGATCAGCAGTATCCGGCGCCGCCTCAAAACGAATCTGCGAAATACCTGTATCCATCAACGGCATCAATTCACGCCCCTGAAAGCGCAATTGAGAAGCCGAGGCCACAAACAGTGCCAGAAACAGAATAAGAACAAACAAACGGTGATCCATGCCCCAGTCAACCAGACGCACGTAGCCCTGTTTCACAGGCTCCATCACATAACGGGTAAATGGATCCAGTAACCATGCCAGGGGATCACGAGCGCCCGGCTTGATCATCTTTGGCGCAAACAGCGGAATCATGGTAACCGACACCACCAATGAGGCAAACAGGGCGACTGCAAGCGTCACCGTTAACGGACGCAATACCGTCTGAACATAACCGCCAATAAACATAATGGGTAAGAGCACCAGAATCGTACTGACCGTGCCCGAAGTATCCGCCATCAGGATTTCATCGAGTCCGCGCACAGCAGCGGTTTTACCCGCCTCCCCCATCTCACGCATACGGCGCTCGATATTTTCCATCACCACCACCACATCATCGGCCAGCAGGCCGACTGCGATAATAATGGCCGATAAGGTCACCATATCGAACTCAAAACCGATCCACCATAAAATAGCGAAGGTCAACAGGTACGACAGCGGCAGCGATATTGCCACCACCAGTGCTGCCCGCGAATTGCCAAGAAACAGCAGGATTACAATCAGCGTCATAATCACCGCATCACGCAATGAATCGAGCATATTATCGACCGTCAGCCCGATAATTCGCCCCTGCGTATCGGCAATACGGATATCCAGGTTGGGAAACTGTGCCTGCACTTTGGTCAGATTCGCATCCACCGCATCAATGACCGGCTTGGTAAACCCCTTCTCCGAACGCAATAGCGACACAGCAACGGCAGGGCTACCATTACCATGGTATAATGATGATGGATCAGCTGCACCCCACGTCACATT
>WFUI01000051.1 GCA_015485035.1 Mariprofundus sp. | reverse complement strand
CGGCAATAACGTCCCCACACCAAGATCAAAACCATCCATAATGGCATAACCAAGTAACAGCACCGCAATCAGCAACCACCAGATCAAGCGCAATGTCTCATAATCAAACATCATGCAACTCCTTTCTCAAAGTGATACCGGCCACTGTGCAGAGCGCTCGGGCCGAGGCGGGCATACTTGAACATCAGATAGAGCTCCACGGCAAACATCAGCGTATACATGATCACAAAGGCTATCAGCGAATTCTGCACATCCGATACATGCAGGGATGAGGTGGAAAGGTGGGTCGGAAGCACACCGTATACCGTCCACGGCTGGCGACCGAACTCGGCCACGAACCAGCCAACCTCCACGCCGATAAACGGCAGCGGTATGGCCCATAGGGCCGCCCTGAGAAGCCACTTATTATGCCACGCTGTACCCTTTCTGGCGGCATACAGGCCATAGAACATCAACAGCATCAGAAAACTGCCAATGGCCACCATGACACGGAAGGTCCAGAACATCGGTGCAACTCGCGGAATCGTATCGGCAGCGGCCTGCTTAATCTGCAACTCACTGGCCTGTATCGGGTTGTCGACATACTTCTTCAGCAACAGGGCATATCCAAGATCCTTCACATGCGCATTGAATTCCTGTCGTTCAGTGTCTCCGGCTTTACTGTCACGCATGGCTGCCAAGTGCTGATACGCCATCAGACCACTGCGAATACGTGCTTCGTTTTTTTCCACCAGCTCTTTGATGCCGGGCACCTCACCATCAAGTGAACGGGTGGCAATAAGACCGAGTGCAGCCGGAATATGTATACCGTAACGGGTCTCCCCTGCTTCCTGGTCAATAACTCCAATAGCCGTAAACGGAGCAGGAGCCGGCTCGGTTTCCCAGATCGCTTCAATCGCAGCCATTTTCTCCGGCTGATATTCCGCCACATGATAACCCGACTCATCACCCAGCATGACCACGGTAATCGATACCACCGTACCAACTGCCGCCGCAACCGTGAACGACCGTTTGGCAAATTCCAGATCACGACCCTTGAGCAGATACCAGGCACTGATACCCATAACAAATACCGCTCCGGTCAGATAACCGGCAGAGAGCGTGTGAAGGAACTTCACCTGTGCCATTGGATTAAACAACAGCGCTGAGAAACTCTCCAGCTCCATGCGCATCGTTTCCGGATTAAAGAATGTACCAACCGGATGTTGCATCCAGCCATTGGCAATCAGAATCCACAGCGCTGACAGGTTTGAGCCCACGGCTACCAGAACGGTGACCATCAGATGTTTGCCACGACTCAGCTTATCCCAGCCGAAGAAAAACAGACCGATAAAGGTCGACTCCAGAAAAAAGGCCATCAAACCCTCAATGGCCAGCGCCACACCGAAAATATCACCGACATAATGGGAGTAATACGCCCAGTTGGAACCAAACTGGAATTCCATCGTCAGGCCGGTCACCACACCCATGGCAAAATTGATCGCAAACAGTTTGCCCCAGAATTTGGTCATATCCTTATAAATCTGCTTGCCTGTTTTGACGTACAATGTTTCCATTACAACCAGTAATAACGATAATCCGAGCGTCAGCGGCACAAACAGAAAATGAATCAAGGCTGTAAACGCAAATTGTAACCTCGAAATATCTACCAGTGCTTCTTCCATAATACTTTACTCCTTCAGTATGGTCCTGTTTGGTGTCTCGGCTTGAAGAGTCCTCAGGGCAACAGGTTCTGTAATGGATCAATGACAGGGGCTTGATTGTAAAAAAACAGCCACCAGATAAGCAGCAACACAGTTAACTTAATCACCAGAACTATCGTGATCTCTTTGGCCAGTTCAGTCCTCACACAGCCTCCATGCTCTTATTATATAATAATATAGTTATATTTATGGCCGAAAACAGGCGGCTGCCTCGATGACAGCCGCCTGGTCTCTATGACATATTATTTAAGGCGTTCTATGCCCATACGCTTAAGAAATGCTTTCTCCAGGAAAGGTTCGGATACGCCTGTTTTCATCTTGCGCATGAAATATTTCTCGAAACCAACCTTGGCGACATGGACCCAGCTACCGCCTTTGGCCCAAACCATATTGCGCGGTGGAATCTGCGGATAAGCAACCAGAGCCACCCCACCATCACCGAAGTCAGCCAGACAAATCGCACCCCATGTACCACATTGTTCAGGCTCTTCACCCTTCAGATCATGAATAATATTGTGTACAATGGCAGTCGTCATCGACTCAATCATGAACCCGGTTTTCGGTGTTCCAACCGGCAACGGTGTTGCCTCCACCGGAGGGATGGCCACAATCACGCCGGTACCGTAAATATTCTTGAATTTCGGGTTCTGCTGATAATCATTAATGGTCACAAAGCCCATCGGATTGACCAGCCCTTCGCAGTTGGCCACCGGCCCGACACCACGGAATGGTGGCATCAACATAGCAAACTGGTGATCCAGACTACCCGATGCAATCACTTCGCCATGACGATCCACCTCTTCATAATCAATGGTATGCTCATGCACGGCAGTTGTTTTACAGTTGGTAATAAACTTGATATCACGTTTTCTTAGCTCGGATTCCAGCAAACCCTTGGAATCCTCCACACCGCCCAGTCCCAGATGACCGATATACGGTTCCGGCGTGATAAATGTCATCGGCACCTTGTCGCGGATTTTACGGCGACGCAGCTCGGTATCCAGAATGCAGGCATATTCATAGGCTGGCCCGTAACAGGATACGCCCTGCACTGCGCCAACCACTATCGGACCCGGATTTTTACAGAACTCTTCAAATGCGTTGTATGCTTCTACCGCATGATCGACATGGCAGATCGAGTGCGTATGCCCTTCCGGCCCCATACCCGGCACCAGTTCAAAGGCCAGACGCGGACCCGTGGCAATGATCAGATAATCATACTCCAGATTCTGACCGTTACCCAATCTCAATTTATTCTCATCTGCAAGAATCTCATCCACACCACAGGACAGGAAGTTGATACCCTTCTTGTTCAGATAAGGGGAACACTGAAAACTGATCTGTTCCTTATCGCGCCAGCCAACCGCCACCCAGGGGTTGGACGGCGTGAAATGAAAGTAATCCACGTTGGATATCACCGTCACCTCATGCTGACCACCAAACTTTTTCAGCTCGTCCTGCATTTCATAAGCAGCCGGCATACCGCCGATTCCCGCTCCAATAATGACTACATGTGCCATAGTAATATTTCTCCTTCTACGAGGGCATCCACTATGGCCCTCTGTATCATTCTCTGCCCGGAATTATCATCCCTGTGCAGGATTGGGGTGAAGCTGACGCTCCACCCCGTCATCCATGCAGACTCTTGGTGTCACAGTTGACGCCCACATGGAACACTAAGGGAAACCGACATTATCGGAAGCCCCGAATTATTTGTTGCCAAACTACTGTTGAAACCGGCGGCGGCATACAAAGGGCAGAAACATTATCAAGCGGTGATGATTAGCATTGAACCTGCCACCACCATGGCAGCAGGTTCAAATCCTGAATTGCTCATCGATTCAGCCAATTCAAGTCAGACCCGGATTGATTTATCGATCTGCTGATATCACCTGTCTTCACCTTTAATACCATACCTGTTTACTCAGTTTCGCGTATTATAATATGGTAATATAATAAGTAAAGAAATTATTTTACTGAGCAGGTTTTAATACCGAAAATTGCATACAGCGGGCAAAAGCTGATCAAAGCAGTCAGCGTAAAAACACCGCCTGCACCCATTGCCACCATATTCCAGGGTGAGGCTACTAACCCAAGTGCACCCACGACAATCAAACCAAGCCCGGCCAGCAACCGAACAATTCTATCAATACCACCTACATTTGCTTTCATATCATACCTCCTTCATCGATTGATGATGAGCACATGCTATGACTGTCGAAACAGTGTTTCAGTGACATTGTCACTTACCACACCACCACTGATGAGGATTAGAGCAATACATCCTGGCGAATTAAGAAAAGAAGAGCTGTTATCTACTCCGTCCTGTTTTCAGAACCAGATAACCAATAATGCCTGACAGAAATGAACCGACGAGGATGGCCAGTTTATCAGTGTATTGAAAAACAGCGTCATCATCAAAAGCCAGTGAGACAATAAACAGACTCATAGTAAATCCAATACCCGTTAATACGGATACACCATAGAGCTGCTTCCAGTTACTGCCCTCCGGCAAATGAGCCAGCTTGAGTTTGATTGCCACCCAGCTAAAGCCAAACACACCCAGTTGCTTGCCGATAAACAGCCCAAGCATGATTCCCAACGGTACAGAGCCGGTCATCTGGCTGACAGATATCTGTGTGATATCAACGCCTGCATTGACAAATGCGAACAGTGGCAGAATAAAAAATGCCACCCAGGAATGGAGACTATGTTCGATGTCCTTCAGCGGCGAGAAGGGACGCCCGTGTTCATCTGTACCATTCAATGGAATGGTAAACGCCAGCGCAACGCCGGCCAGTGTCGCATGCACACCGGACTTCAACACGCTGATCCACAATATCGTACCGATCACAAAATATGCTGTTTTTCTGGTCACGCCAAAGAGGTTCAGTGCAATTAAACAAGTCAGAGCGACCAGTGCAACGACAATTGACAGGGTGGATAAATCAGCGGTGTAAAAAACGGCGATAATGACTATCGCCCCCAAATCATCAATAATAGCCAATGCCATCAGGAAAATTTTCAGTGATACGGGAACGCGTTTCCCCAGCAAAGAGAGGATCCCCAAGGCAAAGGCAATATCCGTTGCCGTAGGTATGGCCCAGCCATTCACCGCAATGGAATTATCAGCGTTGAAAGCAAGATAGATTAATGCCGGAACCAGCATGCCACCGATAGCTGCAATAGCAGGCAGCATAATCTGGCGAACGGATGACAAATGCCCTACCAGCGCCTCCCGCTTTACCTCCAGCCCGATCAGCAAAAAGAAAATTGCCATCAGACCGTCATTGACCCAGTGATACAGTGACTTATCCAGGTACAGGGAACCCACACGTATCTCTACAGGAATATGTAAAAACGATTGATACAATGGCGACAGGAACGTATTGCTGAACACCAGTGCCAGAATCGTTGTAAACACCAATAATATACCGCTGGACGATTCTTTCCGGATAAACTCTTCGAGGATTTTCATTGAACTCCCGTTCATCTGAATAGTAATTTATCAGAGATTTTACATATCTACTGTAGTTCGCCTTACCAGTCCCTACACGGCTTGTTCTGCTGAAAAGAAAAAACCATGAAGAAAACCACGACAACATACAGGTCATGCATTTCTGTACAATGAAACTGTAAGCCAGATGGGTTGAAAATGGAATCCGTCGGTTTATGTTTACAATTTGGAGCACTTTGTTTCATTGCATTTGCTCCTTGCTCTGATCAGGAATCCTTATCCCTGTCGGCAATTTCCCGAATCAGATCAATTCGAAGAATAGTGATCCTGTTACGCCCCAGACTAACCAAACCTTTACGCTCGAAATCCTTGATCAGACGACTGACTACTTCGCGGGCAGTCCCCAGTTCAACAGCCAGTTGCCTGTGGGTCAGTTCGAGCACATCGCCGTTCTTTGCTGCACTTTTAAGCAGGAAACCTGCAAGGCGAACGTCTTTGCGGCCAAAGGCGACATCCTCCAGTAACAGCATCAGATCACTGATGCGATGACCGATATTGGCCATAACAAAATGTCTGAATCCGGGTGATTTGCTCAGTGCAGAGTCAAAAGCATCCAGTGGTAACAACACCAGATCAACATCCGTTTCGGCCACGCCTTCGGCAGGATAGTTTTGTTTCGCCAGAAGACATGTCGTGGTTAACATGCAGCTCTGCCCTTCTTCCACCCGGTACAACACAATTTCATGACCTTGCGGATCAATTTTCTGCACACGAATCGCACCGTTCACAACCAGCACATAACCATTACAGGCATCACCATCACGGAACAGCACACTGCCCTGCTTCACCTGCATGCGCATCGCCTTATCTGCAGTAGAATGCCATGCTTTATCCCGATTTTCTTTCAGCTCGGGAAAGGTATTCAGCCAGTCACTTTTTACAGGCATGTAGCTCATCTCAAATGCTGTTCAGCGCCTGCTCAAGAAGTGGCTTTGCCTCACTCACCAGACACTCCAGAGCCGGATTGTCGATCATACCGACCATAGCTGCCGGATTGATAACCGATACAATAGTTTGATGGTCTGAATCTTCATAGACGATCACATTGCACGGCAACATCAAACCCAGCTCCGGTTCCAGATTCAGCGCCGTGTTGGCCAGTTTTGGATTACATGCCCCCAGAATCACATAAGGTGCACGTTCTACATCAATTTTCTTTTTCAGGGTTTCGGCCACATCAATGCGAGTAAGAATACCGAAACCTACCGTTTTCAATGCATCGGTAATCGCGGCTTCCGCTGACTCAATATCACCATCAAACACTTTCCTCATACCATAATCACTCATGCTTTTGCCTCTTTTCTCGTGTTAAAGAAATGCCCGTAGAGCTTTTCGTATGGAATCATGCCATCGATTCCCTTGTCGGGCCTGACAGTATTGTAGAAGTGAATGAGTCGCAACAACCTGATCTGCCTTTGCCTGCGCGATCCATACCTCCCATCAGCCTTCGCATTATTCGCTCAGCCTTGCCATTGGTCTGATTGAATCCTCGTCTATGAGGAAAGGTAAACGCTTCGTATCAAAGTAAACCAGTTCTCCAGGGTATGATTTATTGTATCGTCTGGCCTTCTGTTTTCGCCGGGTCTCAAGCTTCTTATCAACCCTGGCCAGTCACTTCATACCAAACCTCAAAGTATTAAAACGTTGGTTAATACTGCGTCATGAGATAAACGACTGCTTCACTGGAACTTCAATTCCAGCATACGTCCCCCGGTTTCATCAGCCATTTTCTGGAATGCATATTTGGTATTTCCCGTACTGGTTCCCAGAGGAAGCGTGAACACCGGAGCCGGAATTTCATGATACGCCACCGCATCTGTCGGCGGTTCATCACCAATCAGCAAGTATGCGCCCGGAACCGGCGATGAGGTGGCAATATGGTGGAAGGCATGGCCAATCGTTTCGTCCATGCCGACAAACG
>WFUI01000050.1 GCA_015485035.1 Mariprofundus sp. | reverse complement strand
TTACAAAAAAATAAGTCGCATTGGGATCCGGTATATCAATCGAATCGACATACCAGTTACTGGCTCTAGTCTTAAGAATGAAGATTATTTTCACATCTATCCAAAAGTTCCAGACTCTTTCCCGGACTTAAATTTTTACAATGTGCAATGCATGATGCCAGTACCAAATATTGGTTGCCAACTAAGGCTAAACTCTACAGTAGTTCCATCTCCGATACTGAACCATATATCTTTTGTTATTGATCAGGATATATTTACAGAGTCCAATGCACCTCAGAAAGACGATGCTATTTTTGAGCTGATTAACCTCATGAGAATCGAAAAAAACAGAGTCTTTGAATCCTCTATTTCTGATAAGACAAGGGAGCTTTTTCAACGATGAGTACACTTTCTAATGCCTGTCTTGACTTGCTTCAACCAATCAATGCTGAAGAACAAGCTAGTGGTGGAGATTTTGCATCTAATGTGACTCATTTATGGGGGCCTCAAAAGGACACTTATATTAGAGAGGAGTTAAAAAAATTAATCCCTTCCAAATCACCTGCATCATTTGATATTCCAGACACAGAATCACTCAGTGAGTGTCTCTTTGATGCTTCAGCCTCAGTAAAAATCGCCTTGTCTCGGGTGTCTATGCACATGGAACGCTCATGGCGTGATACGCTATTTCATCAAATTGATTTACTCCATGACGTGGATGAGTGGGAAGAGGGTGACAAGCCTATTAATAAGGACTCTTTTTCTGCGTTCATAAAAGGGATAATCTTAATTAATCCTAAGCGACTTCCTGGATTGGGGCTTTCTAGTAACGGAAATATAATCGCGGCATGGACGAATGGCAGTAATCGGTTAACCGCCGAGTTCCTTCCTAATATCCATGTCAAATGGGTCCTGTCCAGATGTATTAATGGAGAAACTGAACGAGCATCTGGCATCATACCTATTGCCCGGTTACCTGAGTGTCTGGCCCCTTACAAGCCCGAAATATGGTTTCAGCAAAGCTAAAGCTAAAAAAGGGGATGCATATCCCCGACACAGATCATGTCGTTCGTCATGTCAACAGGAAAAAACTACGAACAGATGAATGTGGGAATGTTTTAGGAATACTTCCACAAGCTTTGGAATTAAAGCCCAACGAAGAGTACCTCTCCGTCAATTGGCTGGAGTATTTTGATGGTGATCAAAAAACTCGACTAAGAAAAACAAAAAGTGCTATGTCAGCCGATAGGACACTTGGCCCTACAAGTGTTTTAAGTATAGGCAATGTTGCTAATATAAAGTCTCTATGTAGCTCTCATGGAACAAATGTGAGGATTGCATATGTCCCCGAACCACCCAACAATCCAGCGCATTCAGCAATTTATCATCTTCACTCAGAGGAGCTTGAGCTCTTAGATATGCTCGCTTCTTCGGTTTTTACTGAATTCGAGCAAATTCGTAATATTAGCTAAGCAGTACAAGAAAATATTAGATGATCCTTAGGCTTGTCTAATATACCAAAAAGTCGAACCACACTCCTAACCGCCTTTTTTTACAAGCTCCAGCTCATCATCGACCTTAAACATTTTAAACTTATTTAGCACATTCATTCCCAATAGTGGAGTGTTGAGCCGTTTCAGAAATACAACTTTCACGTTATTTATTGTATATGGCCCAAAAGTAATTTCCTTTACCATTGCTTCGCAGCCTTTTGCAATCCCATTTGCAGTATTCGTAGTAACAGGACTACATCTTTTTACACCTAAGTTTTTAATGAAATGAGCTGGAAATGCAACATTGGTTGCACCACTATCAACCATAAACACAAACGGAAAATGATTACTCTTTGCTGAAACATAAAAATGCCCATCCCTAGACACTGGTAAGGATAGAAATGCATCACTTTTAGTTGAGGTCACGGAATTCATGGCACTGTCAGTCTCATTCAATGATATTTTTAATCCCCCATTTGAAACTGCACCATCATCAATATTTAAGGTTGCGTAGCTTTTCGTTTCGAGATTAATAGGCTGCCTTATCCCTATCTTTTTTTGGTTCCCCAAAAAACCACGGTTAAGGTTGCAAAAATTATTACCCATATCAAAACTTACACTGTATTTTTCAGCGGGAACTGTAACTGTCACTGACCCCATTGATGGAATCAGAGAGCTTACAATTCGACGATTTCGATCATCAGGCGCATTTAAATGAAGCAGAATTGACTTATTTCTTAACTGATTAGACAACTCTAACTGAACCATTTTTGTATTTTGTGAATGCAACACAGGATAATCGAATACGAACGTGCTTCCCTCAATATCCTGGGGCATACAAGAAATTGTCGCTATTTTAAGCGGAGGTTTGCCAATAAAACCTCTTGCTTTATTCACTACTGAAACAGACGTATCTCTATTACTGAGTCCATCAAAAACAAGTACATAAATAACAATCATACCAAGAGCTAGCGCAATGAAGTTAAATGCCCCTAGAATATATTTCATCATACCCCCTGTTCCTGAAATCAAGTTATAGCATAAACCAGGGGAATTGAAAGCCACCTAACCGCACAGACGCATTTAGATGTGGAAAAGAAAAAGCCCCGCAATAGCAGGGCTTTAGATGGTGGCGCTTCAGGGACTCGAACCCCGGACACTCGGATTATGATTCCGATGCTCTAACCGACTGAGCTAAAGCGCCTTGGAGGCCGGCATTTTAGGGAGAAGACTGCTTCCGTCAATGCTCTATTCACACATCCCCCGGCTCTCGTCGCATTCAATGGCATGCTTTGCTATCGTTCGCTCACATACCATTATCACAGCTGTTTCAAAAAGGGGAAAAGCTTGAGCATTTCAAACCAGGCACAAAACAGACCGATGCGTATCCTTTCCGGCATGCGCCCGACCGGTCGTCTGCACCTTGGGCACTATAAAGGCGTGCTGGAAAACTGGCTGAAGCTGCAGGAAGAACATCAATGTTTCTTTTTTGCCGCAGACTGGCATGCCCTGACCACCGATTACGCCAACCCCTCCATTGTGAAGGATACCATCTGGGATATGCTGATCGACTGGCTGGCTGTCGGCGTTGATCCGGAAAAAGCAGTGGTATTCATCCAGTCGGAAGTACCGGAACATGCCGAACTGCATTTGCTGTTTTCGTTTATGACGCCATTGTCATGGCTTGAACGCGTACCTACGTATAAGGATCAGATCGAACAGTTGCGCGAAAAGGACCTGGGCACCTATGGCTTCCTAGGTTACCCGTTATTGCAGTCTGCCGATATCCTGATTTACCGGGCCGATGGCGTGCCGGTCGGTGAGGATCAGGTTCCCCATGTCGAGTTGACCCGCGAAGTCGCCCGCCGCTTTAACCATCTCTACCGCCAGGGCATTCCACCGCTGTTTCCGGAACCGCAATCGCTGCTGATGCCGGCAGCCAAATTGCCGGGGCTGGATGGACGTAAAATGAGTAAATCCTATGGCAATACGATTGAACTGGGCGAAACATGGAAGGTGACCGAAAAAAAGGTGAAAACCATGCCTACCGATCCGGCCCGTGTACGCCGCAATGATCCGGGCACGCCGGAGAAATGTCCGGTATGGGACTTCCATAAAGTCTATTCGACTGAAGAAGAGCGCCAGTGGGTACAGCAGGGCTGCACGACAGCCGGCATCGGCTGCATCGATTGTAAAATGTGTATGCTGAAACATCTGGAAGAAGAGCTGCAGCCGATTCGTGATCGTCGTGCCGATATTGCATCAAGACCGGATGATCTGAAAGATATCGTACGGGCCGGTAATGAACGCGCTCGCATTGAGGCAGGACGCACCATGGAAAAGGTGCGTAAAACCCTGAAAATGGGTTATCGCGTATGAATAATGCAGTGCAGGTCACTCTGATTGATGAGCACACTGAGCAGCCTGCACTGCCACCGGTTCAACTGGACCAGTTTGAAGGGCCACTGGATGTATTGCTGCATCTGATTCGAAGCCAGGAACTGGATATTTTTGACATCCCCATGGCTATGGTTACGCAACAGTATCTCGATATTCTGGAAGCACAGGAAGCACTCGATCTGGAAACTGCCGGCGATTATCTGATTATGGCCAGCACCCTGATGCAACTAAAATCACGTATGCTGCTACCGCGCCCCGAAGTGGATGAAGAAGGTAACGATATCGATCCGCGTGCCGAACTGGCCGCACAACTGATCGCTTACGAGCAATACCGCCTGCTGGCCGAAGAATTAAACGAACGACCATTGATGCGGAGGGATGTCTTCATCCGCTCGATTTTCCCCGAATCCGATGAGGTGGAACGCCCCCTGCCCGATGGTGATCTTGATGCACTGCTGCTGGCTTTCCGCAGTGTGCTTAAACGCGTCGGCGGTGAAGTGCGCCAGCATATTTTTGCCGAAACGATGAGTATGCGCGAGCAGATGGGCGTTGTGCTTCAACGTTTGCAGCATGGCGGTGTACAACTCGATGAATTGCTGTCCGATTCACCCGGCCGAGAAGCTCTGGTCACAACCGTGCTGGCCATTCTGGAATTATGGCGGCAGCAAACCATTACTGTCGTACAACGTGAAAGCTACGGTTCCATCACCTTGCTGCCGAAGGAGGCCATGACATGAACCAGCCTGATGCCCGGCCCGATATCCGGCTGGAGGCGCAAATCGAAGCCCTGATCCTGGCCAGTGATGAACCGCTCAGTCCGCAAAAAATACACAGTCTGATTGACGGTGATATTCCTTCTTCCGATATACGATCTGCCCTGGCTGAACTTGAAACCCATTACCGTGAGCGCGGTATTAATCTTGTTCAGGTCGCCGGCGGCTGGCAATTCCGCACAGCTGCCGCCCATGCGGAGCTGGTGAGGCAACTCTGGCAGATCAAACCACCCCGGCTGTCACGTTCCGCACTCGAAACACTGGCGATTATTGCCTATCGCCAACCAACCACGCGAGCCGAAATCGAGGCGTTACGGGGTGTGAAAGTTTCCAGCCAGATGATTGCCACCCTGCAGGAACGCGGCTGGATCAAGGTGCTGGGCCGCAAGGAAGTACCGGGTCGCCCGCATCTCTTCGGTACCGGTAAACAGTTTCTGATCGATTTCGGCCTGGCATCACTGAAGGATCTGCCAGACTCGGCACAGTTGATGGATGAAGATGAAATTCAGCAGCTTGTGATCAAACAGACAGAGTTCGGGCAGAATCTCACAGAGCAACCAGCTTCTGAACAAACGATATCAGAGCAGAGTACACCAGAACAGATTGCTGCAGGCCAATCTGCGAATGAAAATAATGAACAGCATATGGATACCCATGAAACAGACAAACAGAAAAATGAAGCAGAACAAATCACGCAAAACACGGACACGCACGAAACCGGAAACACCTGAAGCCTCCCTGCCCGATAAAATAAATCAGAGCGCACCCTCCGGTGAACGCATCAACCGCTATCTGGCCGGTTGTGGATTATGTTCACGACGCGAGGCGGATCGCTGGGTGGAAGCCGGGCGTGTCGCAATCAACGGGAAGCTGTGCCGCGAACCGGGCACAAAAATCAACAGCGGCGATATCGTTACGGTGGATGGTAAAACTGTCGAACGGCAGCAAAACTATACCTACATCCTCTACAACAAACCGGCCGGTCAGCTATGTTCGCGCAAGGATGCCGTCCGCAAGCGCCCACTGATTTACGACTTTGTCGATGTCGCACCCAATGTCCAGTCCATCGGCAGACTCGATATGGATACTGAAGGCTTACTGATTCTTACCGACGATGGTGACCTGACCCGGGCACTGACCCGGCCGGGGGCAAAAGTGGCACGAGAATACCGGGCCCGTGTGGCCGGTCTGGTGGAAATGGAAACACTGGAGAAACTGCGGCGCGGCGGTTTTGATATCGGCAAAGGAGACAGTTCCGATGCATGGGAAGTCACGGTCGATTCGGAAACAAAGGGCCACACCTGGTTAACCATTGTCATTTACCGTGGCCGCTGGCGCGAAGTACGCCGTACGCTGGAAGAATGCGGCCACCCTGTCAGACGCCTGATGCGCACCCGTTTCGGCCCGCTGCGACTCGAAGAAGGCATGCCCAGAGGCAGTTACCGGAAATTGAACCGCTCTGAAATCAAAAAACTGAAGGGATATACCGACAAGTGAGTTCAATCCCCCCGCAACAGATCTATGAAAAACTGCTGGCGATTTACGGTCCTCAGCACTGGTGGCCGGCTGATTCTCCGTTTGAGATGATGGTCGGTGCTATTCTGACCCAGAACACCAGTTGGAAGAATGTCGAAACTGCCATTGGTAACCTGAAAACACACAACATGCTCGACTGTGAATTGATTGCCAGCAGCAATCTGCAACAGCTGGGTGAAATCATTCACGCTTCCGGTTTCTATATGCAGAAAGCGCGATATCTGCAGCAATTCTCGCTGTTTTACTACAACAATGGCAAATGCAAAGGGCTTATAAAATGGCCAACCAGTATATTACGCCAGCGCCTGCTGGCTGTGCATGGTATTGGCCCGGAAACTGCCGACTCGATACTCCTCTATGCGCTGGACAGGCCGGTATTTGTTGTCGATGCCTACACCAAACGCCTGTTTATGCGACTGGGGCATTTCGACCATGAACTGGGTTATGACAGTATTCAGAACTATTTTCAGCAACGCCTGCCTGAAAGCCTGCCGCTGTTTCAGGAGTATCATGCCCTGATTGTCGAACATGCCAAACGTTTTTGTAAAACCAGACCACTGTGCAGCAGCTGTCCCCTTGCCAGTGATTGCCCGACAGCAACGGATTCAGACACTGAAATCAAGCGCCCGCAAAACTCCGATGTGGATTGATGCACCGGTTCCGCTGAACTCGCTGCCACGCGAGCCCGGTGTTTACCGCATGCTCGATCATGACCGCAAAGTGTTATATATCGGCAAGGCCCGGAATTTAAGAAAACGCGTATCCAGTTATTTTCAACGCCGGCCCGAATCGCCGCGCACACAGGCTATGGTACAGCAGATCAGGGATATCGCTTTTTCCATCACTGGCTCGGAAGCTGAAGCGCTGGTGCTCGAGCATAACCTGATCAAACAGCTTAAACCGCGTTACAACGTGCTGATGAAGGATTCGAAATCCTACCCGTATATTCTGCTCACCGATGAAGCATTCCCGAAACTATTGCTCTATCGCGGTAATCGTTCATTGCCCGGTGAATATTTCGGCCCGTTTCCCAATGCGGGTGCGGTACATGCCACACTGCATGTGATGCAGTCACTTTTCCGGATCAGGGATTGCGAAGACAGTGTGTTTAACCATCGATCCCGGCCCTGCATGCAACACCAGATCGGCCGCTGCTCTGCCCCCTGCTGCAAGATCGTATCGCAGGATGAATATGCCCGGCAGGTCGATGACGTGCGCTGTTTTCTCAAGGGTAAAAATATGCCCCTGCTCAAAAGCTGGGAGCAGGACATGCAACAGGCCTCGGATCGCTTGCATTTCGAACAGGCCGCTGCATTACGCGATCGCATTCGGGCCCTGCGCAGCGTGCTGGCCGGTTCCGAAAACAGGGCCTTGCCGGACAATGCCGATGCCATTGCATTGATTCGTCACGGCACCGGTGTACTGGCCAGTATCGGTGTACGCAGGGCCGGGCGTGATCTGGGTTGCCAGAACATTCGTATCGACCAGGCCGCTGATGCTGAAGATATAGAAATCCTGCAATCATTGTTCACCGAACGTTACAGCAAGGATACTCCTCCGATGCACATTATACTGACTGCTTCAGAGGTGGATATTGCGGAACTGAAACATCTTATCTCAATCATGTATCCCCGCACAAAAACCGACATCCGCTGCCCCAAACGCGGCCCCCGTCTGCAATGGCTGCAACAGATTGCATATTCGGGCCAGCAGATGATTACCACGCGAAAACAGGATAATCAGCAAGCGGCCTTTGCGGCGCTGGCCGAATTATTTGCGCTTGATGAGGTTCCGGAACGTATTGCCGCTGTCGATAATGCGCATCTCGGCGGAAAGCAGATGGTAGCCGCCATTACCTATGCCGGCTGGCAGGGGCCGGAAAAAGAATATTACCGCCGTTACAAACTCGATGGCATTGCCGGCAATATCATCGAAGGCGATGATTACGGTGCTATGCAGGCTGTTCTGGAGCGTTTCTTTCGTGCCATTCGCGAAGACACTATCCCCTGCCCCGACCTGATGCTGATTGACGGTGGCCGGGGTCAACTGAACGTAGCATTGCAGTGTGCGCATGATGCCGGTTTGCATGAGCTGAAACTGGTCGGAGTGGCCAAAGGCGATTCCCGCAAACTCGGTGAAGAAACGCTGTGGCCGGGCTGGTCGGAAAAGGGAAATCCGGAAATCGGTCAGGCACGGCAACCCGGCAAACATTCCCCTGCACTGCTATTGATTGCCCGAGTACGCGATGAGGCACACCGCTTTGCCGGTGCCTATATGCGCAAACGCAAGAAACAGAGCATGTTCAGCTCAGCCCTGGATAATATTCCCGGCATCGGCCCTTCCAAACGGGCAGCTTTGCTGAAACATTTCGGCGGTATTGAAGGTGTTAAAAAAGCCAGCCGGAAACAGCTGGCACAAGCCACCGGCATTTCAGATAAACTGGCCGAGAAAATATTTATTATGCTGCACCAATGACAGAAGAAACCACATATCCAAATCCAACCGGCAACAAT
This sequence comes from Mariprofundus sp., assembly GCA_015485035.1. Taxonomy (GTDB): domain Bacteria; phylum Pseudomonadota; class Zetaproteobacteria; order Mariprofundales; family Mariprofundaceae; genus Mariprofundus. Next base: position 9,057 of record WFUI01000050.1, on the reverse strand, counting down.
TTGGATTCAACGGTCTGCCCGTTATGCGGAGAACCCAATGACTGTGTCATGGCCGGATGTGATAAAGTATCCGATACGCCATGCTGGTGTAAATCCGGGCACTTTTCACGGGAGCTGTTGAATCAGGTGCCGGAACATTTCCGGAACCGCGCCTGCATCTGCTCAGCCTGTCTGCAGCAATACAGCCAAAATAACCTCACTATCACCGGGTAGACAACGGCATCGTTTATTTTCTATATTCCGGGCATGCAACTGACGCAATACACAGATTACTCCCTCCGGGTGCTGATTTTTCTGGGTGTCAATCCGGGACGGCGATGTACCATCAGCGAAATTTCTGAAGCCTTTAATATCAACCGGAACCATCTGGTCAAAGTCGTGCATCACCTGTCATCCACCGACTGGGTGAAAACCATCCGGGGTAAATCCGGTGGCATGGAGCTGGGCATGCCTGCCGATCAAATCAATCTCGGGGATGTGGTAAACCATACTGAACCCAACGCCATCCTGCTGGAATGCTTTGATGTGGAAACAAACACCTGCCCGATTTTACCGGCATGTGCGTTGAGACATGCGCTCTACAAGGCGCAAAAGGCATTCATGGATGTACTGGCATCGTATAGCCTGGAAGATGTACTGCAGAACAAAACCGAAATCACCATGATGCTGAACATACCAAAAGCCTGAACCTCAGGCTCAGACGAAGACAACTCATAGAGTTCTAAACCAGCCCCAGAGCCTTGCGCATGGCCGCCATATGATCTTCAGCTTCCTCTCTGGCTTCTTCACTGTCGAGTTCCTTATCCACCCAGCGCATTACCGATTGATCCGGCTCTTGCAGGAATGGTGATGGTGCCGTTTTTTCTTTCTGACCGAACCTCTGGCGTACACGAGCATAACTGAGTGTCAGATGGAACCGGGCCCGCGTCATTGCCACATACATCAGCCGACGCTCTTCCTCCATTCTGTTCTCCTCCAGAGCACTGGAATGCGGAAAAATACCGTCTTCCATTCCGATGACATAGACATGATCGAACTCCAGCCCCTTGGCCGCATGCACAGTCATCAGTCGCACCTGAGCGGATGGATCGTCATCGGCTTTATCCGCCAGCAGGAAAATATGTTGCAGAAAATCGGGCAGATCACCGCCGTTCTCCGTATGCATAATCCACCAGCGCCGTAATTCCATCAGGTTTCCCATACGTCGCTCGGCCATTTCTTCACTGTCAGCTTCAGCCCGGATGGCCGCTTCCAGCAGTGTCATATCGAGCAGCGCATCAAACGCATCATCTGCTTCCCCGTGTTTAAACTGAAAGGAGAGCGCCACCATCAAATCGCCGAATTCACGCAGTTTCATGGCACGTTGATGCGATAAATCTTCATGTGTGCAGGCACCAAGCAGAGAACACCCGTGTGCCATGGCAAAATCACCCAGTTCACCGAGCGCCTTGGCCCCGATCCCGCGTCGTGGTCGGGCAATAGCGCGCATAAAAGCCAGATCATCATCGGCATTGGCAATCAAACGAAGATAAGCCAGCACATCCTGAATTTCGGCCCGATCGAAAAAGGATAGCCCCCCGCTGATATGATAGGGGATCTGCGCTTCGCGCATGGCAATTTCCACGGCACGCGCCTGATAGGATGCACGATAAAGCACACAGAAATCATCCCAGCCGGCTTCGGAAGTCGCACGACGCGCCTTGATATCCCCGGCGACGCGCCGCGCCTCCTCTTCCGGATTGGGCGATTCCCAGATCCTTACCGGTTTACCCTTCCCCAGATTGGAACGCAGCGTTTTCCCCAGACGTTCGGAGTTTTTGGCGATCAATGAATTGGAAGCGTCCAGAATCGAGGCGGTGGATCGATAGTTTTCCTCCAGCCGTATCACGGTCAGATCCGGATAATCACGCTGTAACTGAAACAGATTCTTCACTTCAGCGCCACGCCAGCCGTAAATCGACTGATCGTCGTCTCCCACCACCGTCAGGTTACCATGTGCGGGAACCAGCAACCGTACCCACTGATACTGAATGCGCGATGAATCCTGATATTCATCGACCAGGAAATGGCGTGCCCGCATCTGCCACAGGGCACGCACATCGGCATGGTCCTCCAGCAAACGAATCGGCAACACCATCAGATCATCGAAATCGACAGCATTCATACGTTGCAGTAATTCATCATAATGCTCACGAATAGCTGACAGCTGATTCTCATGTTGCTCGATCAGCCCGTTTTTGAGTGATGAAATACGCGACAGGGTGCGGTCGACCTGATCGGCATCGGCAGGTAACTTCATCTCTGACAGCACAGATTTCATCGCCGATTTCTGCTCCGCTCCGGCAAAGATCGACACATTGGCACGTCGACCGGCCAGCTTTGCATGCTCGCGAACAATGGACAAACCGAGCGAATGAAATGTACAGATACGCAATCGGCCTGCCTTGTCACCGAGGCGTTCATGCAGGCGCTGCCGCATTTCACGCGCCGCCTTGTTGGTAAAGGTCACAGCCGTAATGGCATCTTCCGGCACATCCCGCTCCACCAGAGCGGCAATGCGTTCGGTAATCACACGGGTTTTACCCGAACCGGCACCGGCAAGCACCAGCAGCGGCCCGCCACGGTGAAATACAGCACGATATTGTTCTTCATTAAGCTGAGATGTGGATGGAGATGCAGACATGGCCGGGCAGCATATGCAGATGCTTCCGTATCGCAAGCGCAAGATTTAGGGTTAACGATTTGGATAAGGAAAGCCTTGAAAGGACGTCAATTTGAAACAGTTTCCACATCACGCTTTTCGCGAATACGATATTCGCGGTATTGCCGGCACAGATATCACTGAAGACCTGGCTTACCGGCTGGGTAAAGCTTTTGCCGCCATGCTGCCTGCAGATGATCAGCGTGTTGTTGCCATCGGGCGGGATGTGCGACTCTCCGGCCCTGCCCTGCAAACAGCCGTGATTCGGGGTCTGACCGATGCCGGTCGCCATGTGATTGATATCGGCATTGCTCCAACGCCACTGGCCTATTATGCCGTGTACCGGCTTGATATCGCCGGCTGCATCATGGTCACGGCAAGTCATAATCCCGGTGAATACAACGGCTTCAAAATGATGCTGGGAAAATCCAGCCTGTACGGTGAACACATCCAGACCCTGAAATCGCTGATGCAAAAGGATCTGCCCAATGCAGACACGCCGGGTTCTGTTACCCCGCAAAGTGTGGTGGATGATTATACCCGTTTTATTACCGCCGACTGCCGGCTTTCTCATCCGCTCAAGGTTGTCATCGATGCCGGCAACGGACCATCCGGCATTATTGCCGCCCCGCTTTACCGGCGTATCGGCTGCGAAGTCATCGAACTGTATTGCGAACCGGATGGCCGTTTCCCCAACCATCACCCCGACCCGACCATTGCCGAAAACATGGTCGATCTGGCTGATACTGTCCGAAAACACGGCGCGGATCTGGGCATCGCCTTTGACGGTGATGGTGACCGCATCGGTGTGGTGGATGAAAACGGTAATATTATCTGGGCCGATATGCTGCTGTTACTGCTGGCCCGTCATTTGCTCAAACAACAGCCGGGAGCCACGATTATTTCCGAAGTGAAATGTTCTCAGCATATGTATGACGGCATCAGACAGGCCGGTGGCAAACCGGTCATGTGGCGCACGGGTCACTCGCCCATCAAGGCGAAGATGAAAGAAACCGGAGCCTTGCTGGCCGGTGAAATGAGCGGTCATATGTTTTTTGCGGACAGGTTCTTCGGTTTTGATGATGCAGCCTATGCCGGCGCCCGTGTTATGCAGATGCTGACCGATACCGGCGCTACATTTTCCGAACTGCTGAAAGATGTGCCTCACTCCGAAACCACGCCTGAATTGCGCATTGCATGCAGTGATGCAAGAAAATTCGATCTGGTCAATGAGGCCATCGTGCATTTCCGGGAACTCGGATATGACATTATCGATATTGACGGCATGCGTATCAATTTTTCAGATGGCTGGGGACTGCTGCGTGCATCCAACACCCAGCCTGCACTGGTCATGCGCTTTGAGGCACCTAACAAAAAACGACTGGCCGAAATGCGGGAACTGATTGATTCGTGGCTGGAGAAAAACCGTTAAGGAAGTGTTTTTTGACAGGATATCAATAAATCAATATCTCCCTGAAGAATTTCAGTAAGAAAAACCCTAACAGATTTTACTCACAATCCCGCCACCCAGCAATTCATCGCCGGCATAAAAAGCCGCCACCTGCCCCGGTGCAGTCGGTTTCTGGGGCTTGTCGAAAGCAAGGTGAAGGTTGTCCCCTTCGGGCTGCAGACTACATGCGGCCGGATGCATCTGGTAACGCACTTTGGCCGTGATACGCTCCCCGATATCCGGCTGGCGAATCCAGCTCACATCGCCGACTTCCACTTCAGAAATCAGTGCATCTTCAGGGTGCGCAACGACAACGCGGGCTGTCGTACCATCGAGTGCCACCACATGCCACGGCCCATCGGGCAAACCCAGCCCTTTGCGCTGACCCAGCGTGAAATGTGCTATGCCCTGATGCCGACCAAGTATGGTTCCCTGAGCATTCACAATATCGCCGGCCATAAATCCGGCCGTGGCCCCCTCGCGTTTGAGAAATGCGATGCGATCACCGGCAGGAATAAAGCAGATGTCCTGGCTTTCATGTTTTTCCGCCGTGGCCAGCTTGAAATAACGGGCCAGCATACGGGTATCATCCTTTTCCAGACCACCTACCGGAAACAAAATTCGTTCCGCCTGTTTTCGACTCGTCGTAGCCAGAAAATAGCTCTGATCCTTCCTGCTATCACTACCCTTAAAGATGTGGATACCGTCAGCAGCATCCCGCCGCTGTACATAATGACCGGTCGCTACAAATCGCGCTTCCAGCTGATCCGCCGCATCCAGCAAGGATCCGAATTTCACAAAGCGGTTACAACGTTCACATGGATTGGGCGTACGGCCTGTCTCGTAATCCTGAATAAACGGATCAATCACATCACGCCGAAACTCATCGCGCATATCCATGGCATAAAACGGAATACCGATATGATCGGCCACCCGACGCGCATCATACGAATCTTCAAGTGAACAGCAGGAACCGTGACCACTGACATCATCGCGGGAATAATCCCATACATTCAGGAAGACACCGACCACATCCACCCCGGCCTCTTTGAGTAATACCGCCATCACCGACGAATCCACCCCGCCGCTCATGGCAGCAATCACCCGCACACCCTTCAGGGGTGCCAGATCATTCAGGATAGTTGCAACAATGGCTTCGGGAGCTTCGGACATGCGCGAAGCTTAACAGGCCCCGGATCAAACAAAACTGTTCAGGCAGGAAGGTTTCTGTTGTCCTGCACCACCTCAACCAGAATTTCATCGGGGTCTGCCAGAAAGAAATACTCGATCCCGGTTCTCCCTTTCACGATTTCAATATTGTCAGCCAGCCCGAGCGATATCATGCGCACTTTGGCCATATGAATATCATCCACCCTGACACCGAAATGCTTGATGCCGATACGCGGCAAATCGGTGGCCAGCTGTTTTGATGATGCAGGCGCAGCAACCGTGCTGGCAAAGCAGAACAGCTCCAGCAATGCTTCACTCTGTTTCAGGTGCACAATAGCAAGTGAGCCATCCTCATTCTGCCAGCGAAACACCGACCTGAATCCAAGCAATTCATAGAATGCAACAGATTTTTCAAGATCGGACACACTCAATGCCACATGATGAAAACTGAACATATCTCCCCCGCTATTCCCTGGTTTCTTTCAGGACGACAGACATCAAGCCTTTCAGGCTTCCGTCAGGTTTCGGTTTGAAGCCCGAAATGCGGGGGCCGGAAACGGCAATGACCGGATCATACCATAGCGGGATGTAGACCATATCATCATGCATCTTCTTTTGTACCCTGGCATACCATTGTTTGCGTTCAGCCTGACTGTCTGCAGCTGTTGCCATATCCAGCCACGCATCCACTTGCGGATTGGCATAACGGCCGCGATTGGCACCTTTGGGCGGCCACATGTCGGAGTGTAAAATCCAGCGATAGATATCCGGATCGGCAATCCCCACCCAGGACAGTGAAAAAACCTGGAAATCACCGCGCTTGATGCGGGCATAAAAACCACCCCACTCCAGTGATTCAATCGATACCTTTACTCCGATTTTCTTCCACATCGCAGCAATCGCCGTAGTCAGTCTTAAGCGGGTCGGGTCGGTACTGGTACGATAATTGATTGTAAAACGGATACCATCCTTGCCACGGGGAAACCCTGACTCGTCCAGCAACTTGACTGCCCGAGCCACATCAAATGGCAATACAGGTAATGGCGTAGATGCCCAATGGTCCGGAATCAACACTGTTTCGGCCAGCTCAGGCAGATCTGCAAACAGGGCTTTTTTCAGTTTCTTACGATCCAGTGCCAATGCCAGTGCCCGGCGTACCCGCACGTCTTTCAAGATTTCATCCTGCAAATTCAGTCCGATATAGGAAAAGGTCGTGGAGGGTCGCGTCTGAATACTGAGTTCCGGCTGTTCCCTGATATAGGGAAGCAGATGCGGTGGCAAATCATTCTGCACAAAATCCAGTTCGCCGCGCTTGAGCTTCAGAATTCGGGTCACCGGATCTTTTACACCGAGAAAGCGGATCACAGCCACACTTGCGGATGGATCAACACGCTCAAGCGTCAGCGCACTTTCTGTCCACGCCCTGAGTTTGAACGGGCCGCAACCGATGGTGCTGCGTGCCTGATGCGATGCATGCGCTATAGATTCAGGCAGAATACCCATATTCAAATGCGTCAGTAATGATGCCTCTGCCCTGTTCAGACGAATCACCACAATATGATGACCCACTGCCGTAATCGACTTGATGGATGCAAACCCTGCTTTCAATGGGCTGCCCAGTTTCGCATCCAGCACAGCCGAAAGCGTGGCAACAACATCAGCAGCATCTACATCGGAACCATCGGAGAAATGCACGCCCGGACGCAAGTAAAAACGCCACAGCAGAGGCTCGGGATGATCCCATCGTTCAGCCAGATCCGCCTGAACATTAAATGAATCATCCAGTTTCACCAAACCACGGTGTATCAGTTCCTGCACGCGCACCGAAGCGGCATCGGTGGCAAACCGGGGATCGAGCGTAATCGGCATCTGTGCCAGCCCCACACGCAACAGGCCGGGTTCCTGATCACCTGGTTGACATGCCGTCAGCAACAGCAATAGAACAAGCGCGAAAATCCGCTTCACTCCGGCTCCCATAGACTCATGGTCTCTACATGGCCGGCATAGGGGAATAAATCGAGCGCCCGTAATGCCTTGAGTTTAAAACCATGCTGTTTCAGCAAAATCCCGTCACGCGCCCCCGCTGCCGGGTCGCAGGAAATCATGATAATCTTCTTCGGCAACAGCCGCGATATCTGATGACACAGTCGTTTGGCACCGCGACGCGGTGGATCGAGAATCAGTACATCCGCACCGATATACGGCTCCAAATCGAATTCGTCAAACAGATTCGCCACCACAAAGCTGGAAGCAATACCAAGCGCTTTGGCATTGGCCGATGCTGCCCGCACGCTTGCAGCATTCAGTTCCGCGCCGAATACCTGAGCACCGGTTGCCGCAGCCAGTGGTAATGACAAATTACCAATACCGCAAAACAGGTCGGCAATTCTGGCGACAGCGCCAGCCCAGTCCTGAATCTGGCGGATCAGTTCCCGATTACCTTGCTGCTGCCCCTGTACAAAATCATCCGGACCGATCATTAACCTTATTTCCGTTTCTCCTGACGGCAGCACATCGTGAAACAGGGGCGCCTGCTTCTGGAATGGTCGTGTGATGCGCCTGCCATCACGCCACCACCAGCGTAATGGCACGCCATCGATTTGATCTGCTCCGGTGTATTCAGGACGAACATCCGCTTCCAGAATGATATGGATCCCGTCATCAAGGTGTACCGCCTGTACGCTGCCCACATCCTGCAGGTTCACGGTTTTTTCAATCAACTGCCGCACCGCATTGAGTTCAGGACTGATGACCATACAATCGGCATGCCCTACAGGCTGATGACTGGACGGAGCATAAAAACCGAGGAATGATCCCCCGTCTTCACGCCCGACAAACCAGCGTACCCGCCGACGATAACGGCCCTCACTTGAGTGAGCCGGTATCCACTCTGTATCTGAATCTGTCAGGGATTTGAAAGCATCCATCACCCACGCCGATTTGACTTCAGCCTGATTCTCAACAGAAATAAACTGCATGGCGCACCCGCCGCATTGCGCTGCAACCGGACATGGTGGACTCACACGTCGCTCTGACGGGCGGATTATTTCGATTATATCGGCACGCAAAACACCGCGCCGTTTGCCCTGTATATTCAGCTTCAAAATATCGCCGGGCACAGCATTGGCCACCAGAATCGATTTCCCATCGACCCGGACAACGCACTCTCCGCCGGGAAGAATTTTTTCAGCTACGTCTGTTTGCATACAACCCCTTTTTTTGGGCCACGTTTCTGTGCTTTCAGGGCCTGTTCACACTAATTTTGATGACGTCGATTCGACCATTTTTGTGTTCCCGCAAGGCTTTGCAAGCGATATGTGCTTATTGCACATGAGCTTGCAATAACGCAGCAGGACGGAAAAATACAATCCCTGCGGGCTGCGCTCCAAATGAGTGTGAGCAGGCCCTAGTTGGCACCCTGTGGCTAATTCAAGCATTTCGACCCACTTGCCAGAACCCAATGGTCGGCCTGTTTGACCAAACCGGCTCGAACAGGATTGAGAGAAACATAACACACTGCATGTGCCAGAAATTCTTCACCCATCACAACCGTGCCAAACTGACCTTGCCACTAATGTCCTGTTACCCGCATTCGGGCATTGATATACCCGGTATAACACCGTTGTGCATCTGCAAAAGTACAACGCAAGCCATCTTCAAAAAAAGTCTGTACATGACGGTTACCACGCTGAGGGGACATGATGCGGAGTTCCGGAGATAACAAGCCGAGCCAATC
>WFUI01000049.1 GCA_015485035.1 Mariprofundus sp. | reverse complement strand
GTGCACCATGGGTGGAGATGAAGTATTGCAGAATGGTCAACCCTTCACGGAAGTTGGCGGTAATCGGTGTTTCGATAATCGAACCGTCCGGCTTGGCCATCAGACCACGCATACCGGCCAGCTGACGAATCTGCTGGGCCGAACCACGCGCACCGGAATCTGCCATCATATATACCGGGTTGAAGGTTTTGGTTTCTTCTGTTTGTGACCCGTCAGCGCTGGTCAGCGTCTCGGTGGACAGATTATCCATCATGGCGCGCGCCACTTTTTCAGTGGTATGCGTCCACAAGTCGACCACCTTATTATAGCGCTCGCCTGCCGTAATCAAACCATCGGCATACTGTTTCTGTACCTTGGCGACTTCTGCTTCAGTAGCCGCAACCGTCGGCACCTTGCTGTCCGGCACCACCACATCACCGAGTGCAAACGAAGCGCCTGACTTGGTAGCATAGGTGTAACCGAACACTTTCAGGCGATCCGCCAGCAGTACGGTCGCTTTATTCCCGGCCAGACGGTAGCAATCTTCGATCAGACCACCCACATCCTTCTTGGTCAACACACGATCAATACAGGAGAACGCCATCTCTTTCGGCAGGATTGTAGACAGGATTGCACGACCCACGGTGGTCTGCTCACGCTTGCCTCGAATACGGCAGGTGATGCGACTGTGCAGTTCCGCCACACCGGCATCCAGTGCACGCTGCACCTCTTCCGGTGATGAGAACACCATGCCCTCACCCTTGCCAAACGGGCGTTCGCGAGTCAGATAATAGATTCCCAACACCATATCCTGGGTTGGTACAATCACCGGCTTGCCCGTCGCCGGAGACAGGATATTGTTGGTGGACATCATGAGCGCACGGGTTTCAGTTTGTGCCTCGATCGACAGCGGTACATGTACCGCCATCTGGTCACCGTCAAAGTCGGCATTGAAGGCAGTACAAACCAGCGGATGCAGGCGAATGGCCTTGCCTTCCACCAGTACCGGTTCAAATGCCTGAATACCCAGTCGGTGCAGGGTTGGCGCACGGTTCAGCATGACCGGGTGCTGATGAATCACTTCGGCCAGAATATCCCATACTTCAGGAATACCCTGCTCGACCAGCTTTTTGGCTGCCTTGATGGTATTTGCCAGGCCGCGCAGTTCCAGCTTGTTGTAGATAAACGGCTTGAACAGCTCCAGCGCCATCTTCTTGGGCAGGCCGCACTGGTGTAATTTCAGATCAGGACCAACCACAATGACGGAACGTCCGGAATAATCCACGCGCTTACCGAGCAGATTCTGACGGAAGCGGCCCTGCTTGCCCTTGATTACATTGGACAGGGATTTCAGCGGACGACGATTATTACCGGTGATCGGCTTGCTGCGGCGATCATTATCGAATAATGCATCGACTGATTCCTGCAACATGCGTTTTTCGTTGCGGGTGATGATCTCCGGTGCATTCAGCTCCAGCAAACGTTTCAGACGATTGTTGCGATTGATCACACGGCGATACAAATCGTTCAGGTCGGACGTCGCAAAACGGCCGCCATCCAGAGGTACCAGCGGACGAATTTCCGGTGGCAATACCGGAATCACATTCAGCACCATCCATTCAGGACGGTTTCCTGAACCCAGCATGGCTTCAACGGTCGACAACCGCTTGGTCAGCTTGGTGAGCTTGGTTACGGCCTTGGTGGCACCGATCTGGGCGCGCAAGGACTGACGCTCCTCTTCCAGGTCGATGTTTTTCAACATCTCCTGCAAGGCTTCGGCACCCATGCTGGCACGGAATTCTTCACCATACTCTTCGAATGCCTCGATGTACTCTTCTTCAGTCAGGATTTGAAACTGCTCCAGACTGGTCAAGCCCGGATCAAGCACGATGTAGGATTCGAAATAGAGTACGCGCTCCAGCTCTTTCAGGGTTTTATCGAGCAGCAGTCCGATACGGGACGGCAGACTCTTCAGGAACCAGATATGTGCCACCGGTGCAGCCAGATCAATATGGCCCATGCGCTCGCGACGAACCTTGGACTGGATGACTTCCACCGAACATTTTTCACACACCACGCCACGATGTTTCAGGCGCTTGTATTTACCGCACAGGCACTCGTAATCCTTGATCGGGCCAAAAATTTTGGCACAGAACAAACCATCACGCTCCGGCTTGAAGGTGCGATAGTTAATGGTTTCCGGCTTCTTAACCTCGCCATATGACCAGGAACGAATCTTTTCCGGGCTGGCAAGTCCAACGCGCAGACCATCGAAATCCTGGATGCTGGACGGCTTCTGGAACATTCTAAGCAGTTCTTGCATGGCTTATTCTCCTTCGTTCTTGGATGGGCGTTTGACCATAGCCAGATCAATACCCAGAGCATTCAATTCCTTGGTCATGACATTGAAAGATTCAGGAATTCCTGCATCAAACGTCATATCACCGCGTACAATCGACTCATACATTTTGGTACGTCCCTGCACATCATCCGACTTCACAGTCAGCATTTCCTGCAGCGTATAGGCTGCGCCGTACGCTTCCAGCGCCCACACTTCCATCTCACCGAAGCGCTGTCCGCCGAACTGGGCCTTACCGCCAAGTGGCTGCTGCGTAACCAGTGAATACGGTCCGGTAGAACGCGCATGAATCTTCTCATCCACCAGATGATGCAGTTTCAGAATATACATCTGTCCAATGGTTACCGGACGATCAAATGCCTCACCGGTTCGACCATCATACAGTGTTGTCTGACCGGACTCCGGCAGATCGGCCAGCTTCAGCATCCGTTTGATATGCTCTTCCTTGGCACCATCAAATACAGGGGTAGCAATCGGAACGCCGCCCTTGAGGTTGGAGGCAAGTTCAAACAGCGCCTCATCATCCATCGTCTTTATATCACTGCATGCTGATTCATCTTCATCATAAACATCCAGCAGAAAACGCTTCACATCATCGGCGGCAGAACCACGTTTCAGCATGGCATCAATCTTCTTGCCCAGCCCACTTGCTGCCCAGCCCATATGAATTTCAAAGATTTGCCCGATATTCATACGTGAAGGTACACCCAGCGGATTCAGGCAAATGTCTACCGGCGTACCGTCTGCGGTATATGGCATGTCTTCTTCAGGCACGATGATTGAAATCACACCTTTGTTACCATGACGACCAGCCATTTTATCACCCGGCTGTAATTTACGTTTCACAGCTACGAAGACCTTGACCACCTTGATTACACCCGGCTTCAATTCAGAGCCTTCACGCACCTTGGCCACTTTTTCTTCAAAGCGGGATTCCAGCTTGGCACGCTCCTTATCCATGGACTCATGAATTTCGGCCAAACGCTCATTGATGGCATCATCATCCACTGAAACACCGGCCAGATCGCGCAGGCTCAATGCCTCGATATGTTCTGCCCTGATGATTTCACCCTTCTTTAAACCCTTGAACTGGGCGGCAGTCTGGCCTTCCAGCAGTGCATGCAAGCGACTGGTTGCATTGGTTTCGAGAATACGGCGTTCATCTTCCTTATCACTGTAAAGCTGTTCGATGGACATTTCTTCAATCGCTTTGGCGCGATCATCCTTCTCATCACCGCGTCGGGTAAAGACCTGGACATCAACCACTACACCCTCTTCACCCGGTTTAACACGCATGGAGGTATCGCGCACATCCGATGCCTTCTCACCAAAGATCGCACGCAGCAGTTTTTCTTCCGGAGAAAGCTGGGTTTCACCCTTCGGTGTAATCTTGCCAACCAGAATATCACCCTGCTTCACTTCAGCACCGATATAGGCAACACCGCAATCATCCAGATGACGCAGTGCATCTTCACCTACATTCGGAATATCGCGGGTGATCTCTTCCTCACCCAGTTTGGTATCACGGGCAACGGCTTCGAACTCTTCGATATGAATCGAGGTATAGACATCTTCCTTGACCAGCTTCTCGGAAATCACAATCGCATCCTCGAAGTTGTAGCCACGCCATGGCATAAGTGCGACCAGCGCATTACGCCCCAGTGCCAGCTCACCCAAATCGGTTGAAGGGCCATCAGCAATGATGTCACCTTTGGCAACCTTTTCGCCCATCTTCACCAGCGGTCGCTGGTTAAAACAGGTGTTCTGATTGGAACGGCGATATTTGAACAGGCGATAGATATCCACGCCCGGCTCACCTTCAACCTGCTCATCATCATAGACGCGCACAACAATGCGGCTGCCGTCAACACGTTCGACAACACCGCCGCGGCGTGCAACCTGGGATACACCCGAGTCACGTGCCAGCGGTGCTTCCATACCGGTTCCCACCAGCGGCTTCTCTGAACGCAGCAATGGAACAGCCTGCCGCTGCATGTTTGAACCCATAAGCGCACGGTTCGCATCATCATGCTCAAGGAAAGGAATCAGACCGGCACAAACCGACACCACCTGTGACGGCGAAACATCCATATAGTTAATGTTTTCAGGAGCGGCCATAATAAATTCACCGCCCTGACGGCACTGCACCAGGTCAGCAACGAATTTTCCGTTTTCATCCACCTTGGCATTAGCCTGGGCAATCACCGGCAAGCTTTCATCAATCGCAGAAAGATACTCGACTTCATCGGTAAGCTTACCATCAACCACCTTGCGGTAGGGCGACTCGATGAATCCGAAATCATTCACCTTGGCATAGGTCGCCAGTGAGTTGATCAGGCCAATGTTCGGGCCTTCCGGTGTTTCAATCGGGCAAAGACGGCCGTAATGGGTCGGATGCACATCTCGCACTTCAAACCCGGCACGTTCGCGCGACAAACCGCCTGGGCCCAGGGCGGAAAGGCGACGCTTGTGCGTTACTTCAGAAAGCGGATTGGTCTGATCCATAAACTGGGACAATTGTGAGGAGCCAAAGAACTCTTTCACCGACGCAATCAACGGCTTTGCATTCACCACATCCGACGGCATCATTTCAGTAAGATCACCGGAACTCAAACGTTCGCGGATGGCACGCTCCATGCGAACCAGGCCAACACGAATCTGATTTTCCAGCAATTCGCCCACGGAACGAAGACGACGATTGCCCAGATGGTCGATATCATCCACTTCCCCGATGCCATCGCGCAGCGACAACAGGGTATCCAGTGTCATCAGGATGTCTTCAACGCGCAGCGTACCCTGATCCAGCGGCACATCTTCATCACTGATATCCAGACGGCTGTTCAGCTTCATACGACCAACGCGCGACAAATCATAGCGTGATTTATCATAAAACAGTGATTCAAACAGCGCTCGGGCAGTCTCCACTGTCGGTGGTTCGCCGGGGCGCATCATGCGGTAAATTTCCACGCGTGCTTCTTCACGCGACTGCACCATATCCAGACGCAGGGTATCAGCCAGCCAGGGGCCGCGAACAGACGCATCGATCAGCAGACAATCAAACTGCTTGATCCCCGCACCCTGCAGCGCAGATATGGATTCTTCAGTCAATTCCTGATTGTGATCGACCAGAATTTCGCCACCATCAATCAGGACAGGTTCGGCTGCTACCTCGCCAATTACCGTTTCAACCGGCACATCAATCCATTTTACTTCTGCTTCTGTCAGACGCTTGATGGCCACTTTGGTGAATTTTTTGCCTTCAGCAACGATGGTCTTGTTGCCAATTTTGATTGTCGTAACCGCTCGTGTACCAACAAACTTTTCGGGTTCAAACTTGATCTGGATTCCCTTTTTGTAGAAACGATAGGTACGACGCTGATAAAAACGATCCAGAATATCCTGTGTGGAAAGGCCGAGTGCCTTCAGCAGAATACCAGTAGGCATCTTGCGACGCAGATCGATCCGGAAGTTCACCTTATCCTTGGCATCGAATTCAAAATCCAGCCATGAGCCGCGATAGGGAATAATCCGCGCCTTGAACAGAAATTTGCCGGATGCATGGGTCTTGCCCTTGTCATGATCAAAGAACACACCCGGGGAACGATGCATCTGGGAAACAATGGCACGCTCGGTACCATTGATAATGAACGAACCAAATTCGGTCATATTAGGGATTTCACCCATATATACCGATTGATCACGCACTTCGCGCACCTTACGGTTCTTGCGTGAATGACCATCCGACTCAAAAATTTTCAGCCGCAGCTTTACTTTTACCGGCAGTGCATATGTCAGATCACGGCGTCGACACTCATCCAGATCATAGCGTGGCGGGCTGTATTCCAGTCCTTCGAATGCGAGTTCCGCATTGCCGGCATAATCCCGCACCGGAAAAACAGTCTGGAATACGGTTGACAGGCGCGATTCATTAACCGCCTCGCCGTAACCCACAAACTCGTGGTAGGATTCAGTCTGCAACGACAACATATTAGGCATGCTGATCGGAGACTTGATCGTGCCGAAATTCTTACGGATACGTTTCAATGATGCTTGTTTGGCCATGATACCCTCGAACGGTAAACTGATTTTGAAAAACTTTTAAACGCGAAAAAGGCCAAGCCCCGGTGATAAAAACCACCGGGGTTTAACCTGTTTCAATCAAACGCGAAACGAGACAAACGAATAGGGCTTACTTCAGCTCTACAGTTGCGCCTGCTTCTTCCAGCTTGGTCTTGATCTCTTCAGCTTCATCCTTGGAAACGCCTTCTTTGACATTACCAGGTGCGCCGTCAACCACAGCCTTGGCTTCTTTCAGGCCCAGTCCTGTGATCTCACGTACTGCCTTGATGACCTGAATTTTCTTGTCGCCTGCGCTGGCCAGAACAACATTGAATTCAGTCTGCTCTTCAGCAGCAGCTTCTCCGCCTGCAGCTGCAGGTCCTGCAGCAACTGCAACCGGTGCAGCAGCAGATACACCGAACTTATCTTCCAGTGCTGTTACCAGCTCAGACAGTTCCAGTACGCTCATGGTTTCAATTGCTTCGATTAATTCATCTTTTGTGATTGCCATTTTGTTTAGCTCCTCTTGCTATAGTTTTAAAGTATTAGTGATAAATGATTATAAGTTGCGTTCTGTCGCTTCACTTATGCTGCTTCTTTCTGGTCACGAATAGCTGCCAGCGTGCGGACGAACGATGCAGGTACTTCTGCCAGTGTCCGGACAAATCCGGAAATTGGCGACTGCATGCTTCCCAGCATTTTGGCAATCAACACTTCACGTGATGGTAGACTGGCCAGTGCTTTAATACCGGATACATCAACTACCTTACCGTCGAGAACACCACCTTTGACTTCGAGCGCTTTATGCTCTTTGGCAAAATCGGCGATGGCCTTGGCCATACCCACCGGATCTTTACCATATGCAATTGCGACCGGGCCGGTGAACAACTCAGTGGCTGCTTTGAAATCCGTACCTTCAGCAGCACGGCGAGCCAAGGTATTCTTGACCACCTGTAGTGACACATCTGCATCATGCAGACGACGGCGAAGGTCTCCCATTTCGGAAACCGTCAAACCGCGGTACTGTGCCACAACACCTGCTGTTGATTCGGACCAGGCAGCGTGAAGTTCTTCGACAACGCGTTGTTTGTCATTTTTATTCACATTTACCCCCTTGCTTTTCGACCCGCGCAAGTGAGCTTGCACTCCATCTATTGCTGGAAGGGTTACCCCAATTAAGTCTGCATCTTGCGAAGCAGTCTCCTGCAGTCTTGGACGGATCGTTAGTTCGACATTACTTTCCCGGTTGCCCGCGTCAGTGCTGTCGATTTTTTGTGGCGGCCAGATTTAAAAACTGGCTGCCAAACCTGTTCAACCCTTTTACAGGGTTGCTTCATCCACACGAACGCCTGCACCCATCGTTGATGAGATCGACATTTTCTGCATGTAACGACCTTTGGCCGATGCCGGCTTCATACGGTTCAAATCACCCAGCAGAGACTCAATATTCTCATTGAGTTTGGCTGCATCAAATGAGCGACGGCCAACAGGCGCATGAATCACACCACCCTTATCCACGCGCACTTCAATCTGACCCGCTTTAATTGCAGTGACGGCTTTGGTCACATCCATGGTTACTGTGCCCAGTTTCGGGTTTGGCATCAGACCACGAGGACCTAATACACGGCCCAGACGGCCGACTTGTGCCATCATATCCGGCGTAGCCACAACACGGTCAAAATCCATAAAGCCGCCCTGAACCTTTTCTACCAGATCATCAGCGCCGACAAAATCTGCGCCGGCAGCTTCTGCCTCTTCAGCTTTCGCGCCCTTGGCGAACACAGCAACACGGACTGTCTTGCCTGTACCATTAGGCAGAGAAATAGAACCACGCACCATCTGATCGGCGTGCCGGGGATCAACACCCAGTTTTATCGCCACATCAATTGACTCATCAAATTTTGCACCCGGCTGTGCCAGCACGGCATCTACTGCTTCTTTAACTGTAACAGCCTTTGCCGGTACGGCTGCAAGGCTGGCTTTCATACGTTTGGTTAATTTTGCCATCGTTATCCCCTTAGCCTTCGACTTCCAGACCCATGGAACGGGCGGTGCCTTCAATAATTTTCATGCCGGCGTCAACATCGTAACAGTTAAGATCCGGCATTTTTGTTTCAACAATCTCACGAATCTGGGCACTGGTGACTTTCCCGACTTTCTTCTTGTTCGGTTCGCCACTGCCTTTCTTCAGGTTTGCAGCCTTCAGTAACAGCACGGAAGCCGGCGGGGTTTTGATAACGAAATCAAAGGAACGGTCTGCATAGACACTGATCACAACCGGCAGCGTCAGACCTTTTTCCATTTCCTGTGTTTTGGCGTTGAACGCCTTACAGAATTCCATGATATTCACACCAGCCTGACCAAGAGCCGGGCCTACTGGCGGAGCAGGATTTGCAGAGCCGGCAGGCACCTGCAACTTCACGATTTTATCGAGTTTCTTTGCCATTTATAATCTCCAACCGGTTACAGGCATCCTGCCCTTCACCTTTATTCGCAGTCAGTATCCCTGATGCTGCTACCACTTTTTCAGTGGTGACCTTCACATCCTGTGAAGGCAATGAAATAAGGCCAAACGCAGGGTTTAGCCTTTTTCAACCTGTATATAGTCCAGCTCTACCGGTGTCGGGCGTCCAAAGATCGACACACTTACCTTCAATTTGGCCTTGTCTTCCATCACTTCTTCCACCACACCGTTAAATGAGGCAAACGGGCCATCAATTACACGCACGGCTTCGCCGACATCGAACATCACCTTCGGTTTCGGTCTTTCAATGCCCTCTTCAATCTGATGCACCAGCGCATCCACTTCTCGCTGAGGCATCGGACGCGGCTTGCCACCGGAACCCAGAAAACCACTGACCTGGCGCGTATCCTTGACGACATGCCAGGTTTCATCATTCATTTCCATCTGAACAAGCACATAACCCGGGAAGAATTTGCGCTGTGAGGTGACTTTCTGACCATCTTTCAGCTCAACCACTTCCTCGCGAGGCACCATGATTTCACCGAACTTATCCTGCAGACCTGCACGCTCGATATTTTCCCGCAGCATTTTCTCAACCTTGTCTTCAAAGTTGGAGTAAACCTGCACTGCATACCATTGCATCGCCATCAGATGACCTTCTGCACGAGCCAGCTCAGACTGGAGTCAATCAGCCACAGAAACAGGGCAATAAAAATCACCATGACAAATACCATCAGTGTTGCCTGAATCGTTTCCTTGCGCTCCGGCCATGTCACCTTTTTGGTTTCGACCTTCACTTCATTCATGAATTTCTGCATGTCTCCGACACGACTCATCATTCAACTCCTATTTATACCTTTCACATCTCGAAACAGTCTGGCAGGCCAGGAGGGGATCGAACCCCCAACCCCCGGTTTTGGAGACCGGTGCTCTACCAATTGAGCTACTGGCCTATCCGGCTTATTTGCCGATTTTTGTTTCCTTGTGTGCGGTATGCTTACGACAAGAGCTGCAGTATTTATTCAATACCAGCTTATCTGTCATCGTACGCTTGTTTTTATCTGTCGTGTAATTACGGCGTTTACAGTCTTCACATGCCAAAGCAAGCAGTTCACGCATTCCTATTCTCCAGTGACGGCAAAACGGCAGCAGGAAAAACCTGCCGCCGCTGCACGTTATCTTTATTACTTACTTACTAATATCGGTAACGACGCCAGCGCCGACCGTACGACCACCTTCGCGAATAGCGAAACGCAGTTCCTTGTCCATCGCAATCGGTGTGATCAGCTCAACATCCATCGAGACGTTGTCGCCTGGCATTACCATTTCTGTGCCTTCAGGCAGTGTGACTGAACCGGTCACGTCAGTCGTACGGAAGTAAAACTGCGGACGATAACCATTGAAGAACGGTGTATGACGACCACCCTCTTCCTTGTTCAGAATATATGCTTCAGCCTTGAAAGTGGTGTGCGGTGTGATTGAACCCGGCTTGGCC
>WFUI01000048.1 GCA_015485035.1 Mariprofundus sp. | reverse complement strand
ATATCTCTATTGTTATCTGGACCACCACCCCGTGGACCATCCCGGCCAATCTGGCTGTTTCGGTCGGCCCGACCATTGAATATTCCGCCGTGAAAATCACGGATTCCGGTGACAATGCCAATCTGAATGTCGGCGAAACCCTGATTCTGGCCGAAGATCTGCGCGGCGATGTACTGGCTGCGATTGGCGGCGAAGGCGATGTGATCGCCACATTTCCCGGCTCGGATCTCGACAAACGTCGCTTCCGCCACCCCTATCTGGATCAGGATGCACCGGTTCTGGTCGGTGATCATGTCACACTGGAAGCAGGCACAGGCTCCGTACATACCGCACCCGGCCACGGCCAGGAGGATTACGAAATCGGTATGAAATACGGTCTGAAGGCCTTCAATCCGGTTGGTGATACCGGCGTATTTATTGAAGGCACCCCGATCGTGGAAGGCAGGCATGTTTATCAGGCCAATGCCATCATGGTGGAGCACCTGCAAAACTGTGGCGCATTGCTCGAAACGAGCCAGATCAAACATTCCTACCCACACTGCTGGCGCTGCCATAAACCACTCATCTTCCGTGCCACTCCGCAATGGTTCATCTCCATGGACAACAATGACCTGCGCAATAAGGCATTGGCAGAAATCGGGAAAACAGACTGGATTCCGGCCTGGGGCGAAAAGCGTATCCGAACCATGGTCGAACAGCGCCCGGACTGGTGTGTATCGCGCCAGCGCAACTGGGGAGTACCGATCACAGTCATCCGCTGCGCCTGCGGCTCGCATAAGATTACGTCATCTGAAGTGGTGGAAGCGATTGCCAAACAGGTGGAAGAAAATGGTGCCGATGTCTGGTTTGCCAAAGATGTCTCAGATTTTCTTCCGACCGGTGCCACATGCCCCGATTGTGGCGGTTCCGATTTTGAAAAAGAGACCGACATTCTCGATGTCTGGTTCGACTCGGGCAGCACCCATGCCTGTGTGCTGGAACAACGTGATGACCTGAGCAGCCCCGCCGATCTCTATCTGGAAGGATCAGATCAACATCGTGGCTGGTTCCAGTCATCATTGCTGGAAAGTGTGGGCACACGCGGCGTTGCACCATTCAAAGGTGTACTGACACACGGCTTTGTGGTCGATAAAAATGGCAACAAGATGTCCAAGTCCAAAGGCAATGTGATTGCACCGCAAAAAATCATTCAGCAGATGGGTGCTGATATCCTGCGCCTGTGGATTGCATCTTCGGATTATTCAGCTGATATCCGCATCTCCGATGAGATCATCAAACAACTGGCCGAGGCTTATCGACGTATCCGCAATACGATCCGCTTCCTGCTGGGCAACCTGAACGGATTCGATCCTGAACACGATGGGGTGCCACTGGCTGAACGGGTACCGCTGGACCAGTGGGCCATGCATCGCCTGTCACGTCTGGAGCACCATGTACATGGCTGCAATGAGACCTACCAGTTTCACCGCATTCATCAGGAGATTCACAACTTCTGCGCCGTTGACCTGGGAGGTTTCTATCTCGACATCATCAAGGATCGTCTTTATTGCGATGGGGCAGACTCCGCACGTCGCGCATCGGCACGTGCCACGGTCTATGATCTGGCCGACACACTGATTCGCCTGATTGCACCGGTACTCCCCTTTACCGCTGAAGAAGCATGGTCACACTTGCCCGGGTCGGATGAAAAGAGCATCCATTTGCAAACCTTCCACCCGGTAGCCGATATCAATATTGATGAAGATGCATGGGCATCCTTCTTTGCCATTCGGGAACAGGTCAATACAGCCTTCGATGAAGCAAAAAAGGATAAAGTGATCGGCTCCTCCATTGCAGCCACAATCACAGTGCCGAATCTGGATGAATCATTTGCCGAATCGCTGGGTGAAAGCTGGGAGCAGCTGTTCATTGTCGCCAGGGTAGAACCCGGTAATACCATCTCGATCAAAGCTGCAGATGGTGTGAAATGTCCGCGCTGCTGGAATTTCGGTGAAGCTGCGCATTCCGATCACGACGTACACAACGAACTGTGCCCTCGCTGCTTTGATGTGATTACACGCTAACAGTTAAGCCTTATCAGGATGATGTTCGGGGTTAATGCAAAAACTGAATTATGCGTTGCCGGCATTCATTCAAGGGCTGAACCCAACCGTTTTCCGAATCATGAAAAGGATTTAGTCATGCGTGTTCAACCTCATGATGCGCAAGATTGATGGAAAGCTCGGCGCAACTGATTTGGGGAATGGTATTCGGGGCGATCGGCCTAGGATTCTTTGTCTATGGAAAGAGACAAAAGGCAGCCGTTCCCCTGACGGTCGGCATTGCCCTGTTTATCTTTCCATATTTTATATCGAATGTATTTCTGCTTGTGATTGTTGGGGCTGTTTTGGTTGCTCTGCCTTATTTTGTGAGAATTTGAGATTCGATAGATAAAGTTACCGTGTGCCGTCATGGATATCTTCCGGTTCTTTCGACAAGATTTTCCTGCCGGAAAACATGGCTGAAACCAGACCTTCGCCCTCAGTGATCTCTGCCCGCACTACGACAAAGATATGCAACAGGATCATCGCCAGCAGTACAAAGAACGTATAATAATGCACCTCGCCATAGATATGTTTGAATTCTTTCAACGCCTTGTACTTTGTGGCATCCGTACCTGTCTTGTCATAAGGCTTGATCGTTGCCGGATCGACACCATCGGCAGCTACCTGTGCGGCAAATATCGAACCGAATGGTGGATAATAAACATCGGTACCAGCCCGGATCAGCCCGGTCACCGCCTGTGACATCAATAACAACATCATAAAAACCACCGCCAATCGGCCCAGTGGATTATGACCCAGAAACTGTTGCGGTTCACCGCGCCTGATACTGGCAATATAGGCCGAGACAGTATTGCCAAAACCGGCACCCGGCAGGATTGCACTCCAGCGGGCAAAACGATTGCCTATAAAACCCCAGATCAGCCGGATCATCAGGTTCAGCACAAACACATAGCCAATCACCACATGCAGTTCCTTGATAGCAATCTTGGCATCCAGACTGACGATACCGAGATCCTTCTTATAAAGCATCAGGGTGCCAACCAGAATCAACAGAATGACACTGACAAAATTGACCCAGTGAAACACCCGTGTCGGTGCATCCCATACCTTGTACTGTTTTAACATGATCGCCTCTCAAAATCTTCCATGAAAAACCCCTCCTCCCGAACAACCGGGAGAAGGGGTTCATGTCGTTTCTACATCCTTGATTATTAAAGATGTACTATTTTGAAGTTGCGGCCTTGGCTGCATCGACCGTTTTGTCTGTTGCAACTGGCTTAGGTTCGCCAATTCCCAGGAGTTCCACCTCAAATATCAGCGTGCTGTTCGGGCCGATTTTTCCACCGGCACCGCGCTCGCCATAAGCCAGTTCAGCTGGCAATACGAATTTGTATTTGGAGCCTACATTCATCAACTGCACACCTTCAGTCCAGCCCTTGATCACGCCATTAAGCGGAAATGTGACCGGCTTGCCGCGTTTATAGGATGAATCAAACTCGGTGCCATCAATCAGTGTTCCACGATAATTCACCGTTACCTTGTCCGTTGCCTTGGGCTTGGCACCATCACCCTGTGTAATCACTTCATACTGCAAACCACTTTCGGTT
>WFUI01000047.1 GCA_015485035.1 Mariprofundus sp. | reverse complement strand
ATATTGAACTGAGTGTTCAGATATGACTGCAAGGCCTGTCAGAAAAGTAACACGCTGTCCTGAAAGAAAGGAGAGTTGTTTGCAGGCTGCATCGGTATTTCCCGGTTTTCCAAGCACAAGCTCAGCACATACGGCAATCTGATCGGATGCTATAACTGTTGCATCGGGATGCATGGACAAGACGCTCCTTGCTTTGCCCAGAGTGTTGATTTGAACCAGTTTTTCCGGGGGCATGCTACCCGGAGCACTTTCTTCAAAGTCAGGGTGGATCTGCTCGAAAGGTATGTGCAATCTGTTCAGCAGTTCTGCCCTGTATGGTGAAGTAGAAGCAAGAATCAGGTGCATGCTTGTTGTTGTGGGGGCAGAGGGGATAAAGCAGCTATTCGCTGTCAGAATCGTTATCGATGTGAGCCGGTTCACCGGCAATGCGATAATCACCGGCTGCCCAACGCCCCAGGTCAGTTGTTCGGCAGCGTTCGCTGCAGAACGGAAAGTCTTCGCTGGTTCTGGTGACCGGTTTTTTGCAGGTAGGACAGTGAAGTATTGTCTTGTTAGTCATTAACAACCCACCGGAACCAGCATCATGGCATAGGGTATATCCCCGGTATAGTCGGCAGGCGGCTTGCCAGGTGCCCATTGTTGGAAACGCAGGCGAATGGTTAGTCGGTTACCTGAAATATCCGGCACGACACCGTTTGCGACTGCCTCGGCAGGCAGACTGATTACCAGCAGCCCAAAAGATTTTCCTCGTTCGGGCGTAATCTGACCCACACCACCGGCAGCAACGCATTCTTTCCAGCCGACAAAGTCATTCAGCATACTATCGAGAGTGTTGATGGCATTGCACAAAGGAGAAAGTGCCTGATGTAGAGGCAGTGTTCGCATCTCGGATTTACTCCAGATGGTGTCGATGCTCTGTTGCATGCAAAGCTTGTGGCCAAGCCAGTCATGTTTTTTCTGGGTATTCAGATATGCATTGATCATCGCATCGTCAGCCAGAAAGTCACATGCATCAGCCATGCCCGGTTGCAGTTGCCCGATGTGCAGGTCGATATTGTCACAGGCCTGTTGGATCCCTTCACGATAATGTGGCACATCAGCGCTCAGATTATGCAGGTATAATTTTACATCAGAAAGAAGTGCAATGATTTCCGGAATGGCACCTTTGCGCCCCTGATCACCCAGTAATGATGCGCGTAAATCGCAGGCTGCATGCAACCATTTGGTGCCGTGTCTGTTGCTGCGGGCTGTTTCCAGACAAGTCAGGGCATCGCGCAGTTCAATAAAAGCACGCATGCGCGGACTCAACGCAAATGAAAAGTGAACCATTTCTGTCATGTCAGGTCCTGTCCCCTAGGTTGTGGCATTGCATCAGGACTGCTTACGTGCCAGATCTGCGATGCACTGGAACGCCAATCATGCCAGCGATTACAAGCGACGACTATGATTGTATCGGACTGTTTTGTCCGGAGGGCAATTTCTTCAGCCAGAGTGGCAGCATCTTTTTCAGACAATGCAGCAGTTGGATTATCCAATAGTGCTACAGCGGGAGTGGCCAGGCTGATGGCAGCGAGTGACAGGCGTAGTGATTCAACCCTGTTCAATGTGCCCGGATTTGATATCAGTGACAGTTCGGAATGCCCCCAATCCGATAATATTCGTTCGAGATCTTGTTGTTCAGGGGATTGACCGATGCCAAATAATAGTTCTTCAGCAACCGTTTGCCCGAGCCACACGGGTGGCCAGCGATCAAATACCATGCGAATTGGCAGAGGCGTTTTTTGTGTGGCGGTATTATCCAGTGTAACAGTCATTCCGTCAGGCGGTGCGATCAGCCCGGCTATTCGTTTTAACCAGAGTGTTTTCCCGCTGCCGCTATGGCCAGTTAGCAGAATGATTTCGCCGGCAGAGGCATGCAGAGATGTTTTTGCATCACTCAGTTGCAGGGTATGGGTGTGGGTATGGTTCATTAGATGTTGCAGTTTGTCATAAAAGATGGAGCGGGTGAAGGGAATCGAACCCTCGTATGCAGCTTGGGAAGCTGCCGTTCTACCATTGAACTACACCCGCGAAAGGGTTCAGGAAGCTTCTGCAGGTCCCTGATGATGCCAGATCGCTTTTCCTTCACTTTCCCTGTGAATGCGCTGCATCATGGAAAGATGCGCTTCATGCTCATGATCAGCAATGGGTAGCGGATCGCGTTTCATGATGGAGGCTGTTTCAGTCTGTTCGTCACGGCAGCGTGAGCGTTCAGGCAATTGCACAAAGCTGGATGCCGGCTGGCTGGGAATATCCATGCCGAGAGAAAACTGACGTCCACCGGTCATACCCAGATAGACCTCGGCCAGCAGTTCTGAATCAAGCAGGGCCCCGTGCAGTTCACGATGACCGCGGTCGATATTATAACGGTCGCACAGTGCATCGAGATTATTCTTCTGATGCGGATGCTTCTTGCGGGCAAAAGCCAGTGTGTCGATGACCTGGATGTCCTGAATGTTCGGGAAGTCATTCAGCTGCAGTTCGTTCATAATAAAGCCCAGATCGAATGATGCATTGTGAATCACCAGCGTGGAGCCGGCGATAAAATCGAGAAAATCCTGTGCGATTTCCCTGAATGTCGGTTTGTTTTTTACTTTGGCATTATTTATGCCGTGGATGCGTACGACTTCAGCCGGGATATCCCGTTCCGGGTTGATGTAATGATGAAAAATATGTTCGTCGCCGGAAAGCACTTTGCGATTAAGGACCTCAATGGCCCCGATTTCCACCATGCGATCACCATGGGCGGGTGATAGTCCCGTGGTTTCAGTATCCAGCATGATCAGTCGCATGGGCGTAGTATAATCAGCTTTTGATTCCTGCCAATGTCATTGTTCGCGACCGATAGAAAAAAGCGCACTTGTTTTCACCGGGAGGCTTTGAGACTTCTTAATAGCTTGCCACAACAGTGTTTGGTTTTCAGGCCGCTGCCGCAGGGGCAGGGCGTGTTACGGCCTGCTTCGGAAATATCGCAGGTGCCATCCCGATAGCGCCAGTGCCCGTCCACTTGTGCAAAACGGCTGGTTTCGTGCAGTGCCATGATTTTTCCGTTTTCCCGGAAACCTGCAATAAATTCTACTGTGTCTTCGGTGGTTTGAATAATTGTAAGCCCCAGCCAGACGGTGGAAGCGGGAGAGATTTTCGAGGGGCGTGTGTCGGGATGCCAGCTTGCATGCAGGTAATTCCAGCGGCCGCGTACGTAGGCCGAATAACGGGAGCGCATTAATGCTTCGGCACTGGCGGCAACCGTTCCTTCAATCACCGGCTTGCAGCAATCCGTATACATTTTACCGCTGCCACAGGGGCACAGTTCGGTTTTATGCATCCGGGTCAATAATGTGGCGCACAATATCTTCTTCGCTGAGATGCTCGCCGCATACAGTTTTTTTCTGCAGTGAAATGCCGGCTTTGTGTACAGATGCCTGATCTCCGGAAATCAGTGGATGCCAGTCGAACAGTGATTTCCCCTCATGTAGCAGGCGATAGGCACAGGTCTTCGGCAGCCATGAAAACTGTTTGTCTTCCAGTTTTCTGATTTCCATACAATCGGGTACCAGCGTACTTCTGTGTCGATAATCTGTGCAGCAGCAGTTTGCGTCATTAAACAGCCTGCAGCGGATATCGGTGTATAGGATTTCACCCGAATCCGCATCCTCAAATTTCCATACACAACAGCGCCCACAGCCATCGCAGAGTGATTCCCACTCCTTGTCAGACATTTCAGCCAAAGTCTTTTCTTTCCAGAATATCAATATTTCCGCCTTGTCGGGGGATACTACCCACATTCCCCCACCAATAAATACCGGAGTAATATAACGGATAACTGTGTCTGAATCTCCCGTTCGAAGAAAAATAGTCGAACGGTGGGGTTGACAAGGGTGGATTGGGGGACATTATTGGCATTTAGTGGGGAATAGTGGGTAAACAGACCACACCACGAAATCGGAGGGGCTGGCGCAGGATGTTTCAGGGTGAGTTCAGCAATAACATGGATGACAAGGGGCGCGTAAGTATCCCTGCTGCATTCCGTGATGTGTTGAAGAATTGTCATGCAGAAGGACAGTTAATTATTACCCGTACGCCTCATTCCCGCTGTCTTGTGGCCTATCCCAAGCGTGAGTGGAATCGTTTACAGAAACGTATCAGTGCTACGCCGCCGAGTGAGGCGCTGCGTGCCTACAAGCGTATCGTTATCAGTTCGGCACAGGAATGTTTGGCAGATCGCCAGGGCCGGGTCCTCCTCTCCCCGGCCCTGCGCGATTACGCATCGTTGAATCGCTGTATTCAGTTTGCCGGCGCCGGTGAAACTTTTGAAATCTGGGATAAGGGCAGCTGGGACAAGCAGCTCGAGGCCGATCTGATGCTGGCCCAGAATTTTGAGCTGGGCCTGTGATGTGGCTACGATTAAACAATACCCCGAACATATTCCGGTGCTCCGGGATGCTTTTGTTGATGCTATGCTCTCTGATCCTGACGGGCGTTATGTTGATTGTACATTCGGTCGCGGCGGGCACAGCAGGGCTCTGCTTGCCAGGCTGTCAGACAAAGGGCGGTTGCTTGCCTTCGACCGTGATCCCGAGGCTGTCGCTGCGGGAAAGCAACTGGCGCAGGAAGATGGGCGTTTTTCTATTCTGCACAGTGATTTCGCCCGGCTCGGGGCCGGACTTGAGAGCGAGGGCTGGGAGCAGGTGAGCGGCATTGGTTTCGACCTCGGGGTTTCTTCACCGCAGGTGGACAATGCAATACGCGGTTTTTCATTCAGGCAGGACGGGCCGCTGGACATGCGTATGGATACGGAAAACGGTCAACCGTTAAGCCAGATGCTGGAGCATGTATCCGAGCGAGAGCTTGTTGATGTATTACGCAGCTTCGGCGATGAGCGTTATGCACGGCGTATCGCCGCTGCGATATTGAAAGCGTTCCGTTCCAGCAAACTGAATTCCACAGCTGATCTCGAAAATATCTGTTTCCATGCTGTGCCCAAACAGGCTCGTTTCGGTAAAACGCATCCGGCTACACGTACCTTTCAGGCGTTGCGTATCTGGGTGAACGGGGAAATGGATCAGATTGATGCGGGTATCCGGGCCGCTATGGCGCATCTTCAGCCGGGTGGAAAACTGGCGGTTATTTCGTTTCATTCCGGCGAAGACCGCCGGATCCGGGATTTGATTGAGGCACAGGTACATGCCTGTGTCTGTCCGCCGGAAATGCCGATCTGCATGTGCGGCAAACAACCGACCATGCGCTGGCTTCAGAAGAAGCCGTTACGTGCTGATGATATGGAACTTGCGGCCAACCCGCGCAGTCGATCTTCCATGTTGAGGGTGGCACAACGATTAACGGCAGACGAGGCGAAAAAGCTGGCTGGATATTCAGGAGGGCTGCACTGATGCGCGGCTGGTTTAAGCTCTGGATGATGTTGCCGCTGTGCATCGCTGTGTTGGCGGCAGGCCAGATCTGGTTGTCGCATTTGCGTTACGAGATGTCTCTGGAAACACAGCGCTTGGTGGCGAAGCAAAAGGATATTCAGCGTGAATCAAGCAAGCTGAGGCTTGA
Organism: Mariprofundus sp.; assembly: GCA_015485035.1. Lineage (GTDB taxonomy): Bacteria > Pseudomonadota > Zetaproteobacteria > Mariprofundales > Mariprofundaceae > Mariprofundus. The sequence goes on along the minus strand of WFUI01000047.1, from coordinate 4,199 downwards.
GGCTGCAAGCCTGACCCGGCCGGAGCGTTTGCGTCAATATGCTAACAGCAAGCTGGGCATGGCGCCGCCGAAACCGATGCAGGTGGTCCACCTGTGAACCGGAATGAACAGATTTATGTCCGTCGCCGTATTGAGGCTGTAGCAGGGCTGCTGCTGCTGGGACTGCTTTTGCTGGCGGTAAGGGCGGTTGATTTGCAGTGGTTGCAGGCAGATGTCTTGAGCGCCAAGGCGGAAAAGCAGCGTTATCGTGAATATACCATCATGGCTCCGCGCGGACCGATCCTGGACAGCCAGGGCCGTACGCTGGCTGAAAGTGTCGAGATTCCGTCTATTGCGGCGATTGCCGATGAGGTGCCTGTCGAGCGTGTTGGTGCTCTGGCCAAGGCTCTTGGACTGTCAGCTTCAAAATTGAAACGAAAACTGCGCAAGCGGAAGGGTTTTGTCTGGCTGGCCCGGCAGGTCCCGCCATCAGTGGCGGAAAAAGTGATGGCGCTGAATATTCCGGGTATTCGTCGGGAGCAGGAATGGCGTCGTTATCAGCCGTTGGGGCCCGAGACAGGTCATTTGCTCGGCTTTGTCGGTATTGATGGTCGTGGTCTTGAGGGTGTGGAGCGTACCTGGAACGATACACTGACAGGAAAACCCGGGCTTCGTCAGGTCAGACGCGATGCAAGAGGACATTCATTACCTGACAGTGGCTGGATTAGACCACCTGTTCCGGGCAAAGCAATGACGCTGACGCTGGACGCTTCGATCCAGAGTCTGGCTTATGCTGCACTTGCCGAGGGTGTGCGCGAACAGCGTGCCAAAGGTGGTTCGGTCGTTGTGATGCGTCCAAAAGATGGTGCGATTCTGGCAATGGTCAATTGGCCGGGTTACAACCCGAATAACTATCGGCACTTTCATCCGGGAGAATGGCGCAACAGAGCTATAACCGATGTGTTTGAGCCGGGCTCGACCATGAAGCCTTTTACCGTTGCCGCTGCACTTGAATCCGGACGCTGGCAGCCAGACTCGCGCGTGTTTTGCGAAAATGGTTCGATGCGGGTTGCCGACTACACCATTCATGATGATCACAAGGCAGGGTGGCTTGATATTACCGGTATACTGGTGCATTCCAGTAATATAGGTGCAGCCAAGTTAGCTATGGATATTGGCCCGGAGGCACTCTATGACACGCTGTCCCGGGCTGGCTTCGGAAGCAGAAGCGGTACCGGTTTAAGTGGAGAATCACATGGCATTGTGCTGCCCCCCGATCGTTGGGGGCCAGTCGAAACAGCTAATATCGCATTCGGACAGGGTATCGCGGTCACGCCGTTGCAGCTTGCAGCGGCATTTTCCGTATTGGCCAATGCAGGAGAGCATGTCGCACCGGTCTTGTTCGCTGATCAGCTGGGCAAGCAGCCACCTGAGCGGGTGATGAAGGCAAAAATCGCCAGGCAGGTAGTACGCATGATGGAGTATGCGACGAGCAAGGATGGCACCGGATGGAAAGCAGTGCCGGCTGGATATTCTGTTGCAGGGAAGACAGGGACGGCGCAAAAACCCAATTCGAGGGGTGGATACAGTAAAGGCAAATACAATGCCGTATTCGCCGGCCTGGTTCCGGCGGATGATCCGCAATTGGCTATTGTCGTCGTCGTGGATGAGCCGAAAAAAAGCATTTATGGTGGTCAGGTGGCGGCGCCGATTTTTCGGCATATTGCAGAAAGCGTGTTGCCTTACCTGGGCGTTTCAGCCCGGATAGAGAATGATGAACCGGAATGGAAAACCCTGGAAGTCGCCGATGTTGCATCGCTGGCAGCAGCTGAATCAGTGAATGGTATGTCGATGCGGGAAGTCAGGCGCTTTGCTGCCAGCCGGGGGCTCAGGCTTCGTGTGCATGGCTCTGGCTGGGTAATTCGGCAGAAGCCTGCCAGCACCAATGGGCTGGAGCATGGGGATATGCTTGAGGTATGGCTGAATGAATAATTCAGGGCAGACACATACCGTCGAGTTTTCGCAAGGTTTTTCGTTACGGGAGCTGGGAAAGAGATTCGGTGAGCTGGATGGGCGTGGTCCAGTTGATGAAGATGTTTATATTATGGGTATCTGTGACGACTCCCGTTTTGTCAAACCCGGCTATGCGATGATGTGCTTGCCACGCAGTCGGGACCATGCCAGCGAATATGCTGAATCTGCCTGTTTAAATGGTGCTGTGGTGATTATCAGTGTGGGAGTCGAGGTAGATACCGATCTTCCGCATTTGCATCTGGATAATATGGAGAAAGCAGGGCAGATGTTGCGCTACATGCTTCACAGCGAAGGTGCCAACATTCATTTATACGGAATCACAGGCACCGATGGGAAAACCAGTGTCGCCTGGATGTTGCGTGAAGCATTGAGCCGTTATCAGTGTAAACCTGTGTGGAGCACGGGGACACTGGGCTGGATGCGCAGTGCCGGAGATATTCGTGATATCGGCAATACCACCCCGTCCATGTTGACCATGCATGCCATGCTGGCAGCGGCCTGTGAAAGCGATGTACATGCCATCGTGAGCGAAATTTCATCGCACGGCATTGTCCAGCAGCGCATTGCCGGGCTGCATTTCAACACGGCCATCTGGACCAATATGGGCCATGATCATTTACAGGACCATGGTGGTTATGCTGCCTACCTGGCCGCTAAAGCCGGTTTTATACAAAAAACAGCTGCACAGGGCGGTAATGTGGTTGCCAATGCCGATTATGAAGATATTCGTCAACATGCCCCTGAGAATAGCTGTTGGTACGGCCACGGATTATATCGTGATGATGTCGACCTGGCCTGGGAACAGGAATTACCCGGATTGCTGCGCGTGAAACGAGGCGATGAAGAGGTTGTTCTCGAGGGTATTCCGCTGGGTGATTTCCATGCTGAAAATGTTGCTTGTACAGCACTGGCGTTAATGGTTTCGATGAATATTTCGTTGTCCGGCTTACCGGACTTGCTTGATAATATCAGTGCTCCGCCGGGGCGGATGCAGGAGCTTGAGGCCGGTTACGGACAGGTTTATATTGATTACGCTCATACGCCGGAAGCGCTTGAACATTGTCTTGAGGCCGCACGCAAGCTGACGCGCGAGCGTCTGATTCTGGTATTTGGTTGCGGTGGTGAACGTGACCGCGAGAAGAGGCCGCATATGGGAGAGATTGCGGCTAATCTGGCTGATGTGGTCTGGATTACATCTGATAATCCGCGCGGTGAAATGCCGGCAGTGATTGCATCGGAGATTGAGCACGGCATGTCCCAGCCCTACAGGGCCGAGGTTCATCTGCAGCTGGACAGGGAACAGGCCATCTCGGAAGCCGTTGATTGTTTGCAGGACGGTGACGTGCTGGTGATTGCAGGTAAAGGGCATGAGGCATACATGGAAGTGTGCGGCCAGCGCCTGCCATGGCTGGATGCTGATGTTGCCAACAAATATTTACATCGCAAACACGGGCTGGACCGGGTGTCGGTATGCGGATGAGCGGCAGTAAAATGGCGAGTGTCACAAACGGTCGTTGGTCGGGCGTTATTCCAGATGTCATCACCGGCGTGACAACCGATACACGCGATTTTGAGTCAGGCCAGGCATTTCTTGCCTTGCGAGGCCCCAGTTTCGACGGTCATACATTTGCAGCAACAGTAGCTGATCAGGCACAGGCGCTGATTGGTGACCATCATGGGGTTTCATCTCTCTGGTCAGGTCTGGATAACAGCATATTGGAGGTGGAGGACACCTTGCGGGCACTGGGTGATATTGCCCATGCCTGGCGTATGTGTTTGTCAGAGACGACCGTTATTGCCATTAGCGGTTCGTATGGTAAAACAAGCTTGCGCTCGATGCTGGAAACCGGTTTTACCGCCATAGGTTTCAAGGTTGCGGCTACCCACGCTAATCTCAATAATCTGATCGGAGTACCGCAGACACTGCTGCGTGTTCCAGATGATGCCGATATCGCTGTCATTGAATGTGGCATCAGTGAATGCGGTGAAATGGTACGACTGGCAGCGATGGTGCAGCCGGATATTGCCGTGTTGGCGGGTATTACTGCAGCCCATAGCGAAGGCCTGGGTGGACTGTCCGGAGTGGTCAGGGAAAAGGCATTGTTGCTGGAAAGTTTGAGTGATGGTGGCTGGTGCGCTCTTGGAAAGGATGTGGCAGCCCTGATGCGGGCGAACCATATCGCTGT
>WFUI01000046.1 GCA_015485035.1 Mariprofundus sp. | reverse complement strand
CGGACGCGTCTGTATGGACTATACTATGCTTGATGTAACAGATGCAGAGATCAAGCCGGGGGATGTCGTGGAATTCTGGGGAACCCATATACTGGCCAATGATGTAGCCCGATCAATAGATACGATCAGCTATACGCTGTTCACCGGCATAGGTACGCGCGTTCGGCGTATCGCGGAGTATTCCGGCTGATGTATTTCCTGCAGGCAATCGGAGCAACCGCTGAGCGACTGGCCTATGCGATTGGCCTTTACCCGCTGCTGATGGGCAAGGTTCTCGGACGCCTGCACAAACCACCCTGGTTTTTCCCGCTGATTATCCGGCAATGTGAAATGGTTGGTGTGCAGTCGTTACCTGTCGTGCTGCTGACTGCAGTGTTTACCGGCATGGTACTTGCCCTGCAATCCTGGGTCGCATTCCACCGTTTTGGCGCCGAAAGTATGATTGCCACCGTCGTCTCCCTGTCCATGCTGCGTGAATTGGGCCCCGTGCTGGTTGGATTGATGGTGGCCGGTCGGGTCGGGGCGTCTTTTGCAGCAGAGTTGGGAACCATGCGCGTATCCGAACAGATTGACGCGCTGTGGACACTATCCACCGATCCGGTACGTTATCTGGTTATACCCCGCATGCTTGCGGCCATGCTGATGATGCCGCTACTGGTCATGCTGGCGGATGCCATTGGTATGCTCGGTGGCTATGTAATCAGCGTCAATGCGCTGGATCAGAACCCGCACACCTATATCAAACATTCCTATGACTATCTGGAACTGATCGACCTCTACTCCGGCCTGTTTAAAGCCATGGTGTTCGGTGCCATCATCGGACTGGTCAGTTGTGCCGAAGGCTATTATTGCGACGGCGGTGCTGCCGGTGTTGGCAAAGCCACAACACGCGCTGTCGTGGTCAGTGCCATGACCATTCTGATTGCCGACTACATACTTACGGCATGGATTTTCAAATGAGCATCTTTCCCGAATCCGGTCGTATCGGTATGCCCACATGAATCCAGCCAGTAAAATAAGCCTGCGGGGCGTGCATAAATCCTTCAAGGGGCACAAGGTGCTGGATGATATCAGCCTGGATATCCTGCCCGGTGAATCCCATATCATCATCGGACTGTCAGGCGCCGGAAAAAGCGTCCTGCTCAAATGCATTCTCGGCCTGATACGCCCGGATAGCGGCAGCATTCTGATTAATGGCGAGGACTGGTTCAGTTTGCCGATTGAAGATAAACTGAAGCGCATGGCCTGTGTGGGTGTCCTGTTTCAGGGTTCTGCCCTGTTCGACTCCATGCCGGTATGGGAAAATGTCGCCTTCGTACTACGTCGTCAGGGTATGAGCAAGCCGGAAGCACGCGACCGGGCTGCCGAAGTGCTGGACTGGGTAGGACTGCCGGGCATCTGCGATATCATGCCGGCAGAGCTCTCCGGAGGCATGAAAAAACGGGTGGGTATGGCTCGCGCCATCTGCCACAGGCCGGAAATCATTTTCTATGATGAACCGCTGACAGGACTCGATCCGGTGATGTCCGACGTTATCACCACCTTGATGAAACGACTACATGAGCGTATGAATGTCACTTCACTCACGATCGCCCACAGCATGAAACTGGTGCGCGAGTTCAGTGATCGGGTCAGTATGCTCTATGAGGGCAGGATTTATCAGCAAATGTCCCGTGATGAGATCGACACAACTCAGGATCCGGTATTCAGGCAATTTATCGAAGGCCGGGCAGATGGTCCGATTCATCTGGGCAATGGCAGGGAGGCAGCATGAACGCACAAGCACGACTGGGGACATTTGTTCTAATCGCTTTTGTCTTATTTGCCCTGTTCAGCAGTAAAATCGGTGGCTTCCAGTGGACTGAACCGGAAGGCTCCAGCATTGATGTGTTGTTCACGGACGCCTCGGGCATTTCCATACAAACGCCTGTTCTGATGGCCGGCGTGCAGATTGGTGATGTCGCATCGATACGTCTGAAGGACAATCAGGCTCTGGTCACACTGCACATTCAACCGGACATCCGTTTGCCCGCCTCTACCCGGGCCCATATTGCCGGCGGCGGGCTGGTCGGTGAAAAATACATTGCCCTGCATGCCACCCCAGGTGACAAACAACCACTGGCCGAAGCAGTCATTCCATCTTCATCAGGCGGTGATTTTCGTGACATGATCAACCGTGCCGCAGGACTGACAGATGATGCCGGCCGCTTTTTCAGCAAGGCGGAACGTATTACCGACACGATCGGCACCATGATTGATGAAAATCGTGCCGATATCCGTGCCACAACACATGGCATGGCACGTTTAATTGAGGAAAACCGCCCCGATATCCGCGACACCACACGCGGTATTTCCAGCATGATCAAAGATAATCGCAAGCATGTGGATCAGTTGATGCATGCGCTGCCCAAAGCAGCTGATGCAGGCCAGAAGTTTTTCAGCGAGGGCGCCAATGCGATGCATGATTTGCGGGAATTGATCGTCGACAATCGTGAAAATCTGTACAGAACACTGTTCGAGCTGCGCCTGGGAGCGGAGAACCTTGAGGCATTCAGCGACGATATCCGCCGCAATCCCTGGAAACTGATGAAGGAAAAACCGGAGATCAAAGCCGACCGGCGCGCCAAACAACGGCGCATGGAAGAAATGCTGATGACCACCGGCAGGATGGGCATTGCACCAGCGCACAAATAAGCCTCAGGCCTGCCTGCGCATCGCAGCCAGCATGTTTCTGATGGCATCAATATGGCCGGCGGACTGTTTGGCCAGAACAGATTTCCAGAAAGCACAGCAACTGATTGAACAAGGTAAAATCCCTGAAGCCAGAAGAGCATTGCAGTCCGAGTTGAAAATAAACCCCCGCAATACCGAAGCACGTTACGACCTTGCCGTCTTGCTGGAAGAAAGCGGACACCATGCCGATGCGCAATCCCTGTATGAGAAAAACCTGAGATTTTCCTGGCACTTGCCCAGCCTGATTAATCTGGCGGCCATGCTTGAACGGCAGGGTCATGTAGAAAAAGCATATCAATGGCTGGAAAAAGCGACAAAAAAATTTCGGCATGAAGCTGCACCATGGTATTTACTGGCCGCCATATCCGAAAAAACGGGGCATATCTCAAAAGCCGCGACTCAATACAAAAAATCAATTAAGGCTGATCCACTGAACGGATTTGCATGGCTGCATTTTGCCACGTTCCAATCCCGGCACAAACTTGCAGACAGAGGCATAAAGTATGCGAAGAAGGCAATGCGGCTATTACCGGATTGTGCACCCTGCTGGCGCAGTTACGGCGACATCATGCAACGAACCGATCATAACAATGAAGCACTTGTCGCCTATCAGCGCAGCCTTGCCATCCGGCCTGACAACCAAACCCGGCAGCAACTGATCGTCACGCTTCGTCATCTGGGTCAGACAGAACGAGCTGAGCGTATGCAACAGGCTCTCGATGCCTGGCGTAAATACGAAAACCAACAATAAAAAAGCCCCCGATGTTTCCATCAGGGGCTTTCGCATATGGCGGAACACAGGACTATTCGGGGCTCCTGCCCCTCACCCGGCGGGCCGTCACTGCATGACGTTCGAATTAGCTGTCCTGCCAATTTGTCGAACCCGAACGCGGATTCTCAACCCGTCCGCATAAGGATCATAAAAAAAGCCCTGCGACACCGGATAGTGACACAGGGCTTTGATGTGGCGGAGCGGACGGGACTATTCAGGGCTTCCTGCCCTTTACCCTTTGGGCCGCCGTCGTTCCTCCGGTGTTCGTATTGGCTATCCTGCCAATACGTCAAACCCGAACACGGGTTCTCGCACCCATCCGCTCAATACGGAGATAACTCAACACTCACAGAACAAAAAAAGCCCCCGATGTTTCCATCAGGGGCTTTCGCATGTGGCGGAGCGGACGGGACTCGAACCCGCGACCTCCGGCGTGACAGGCCGGCATTCTAACCAACTGAACTACCGCTCCAGCAAGCGGGCGCAAAGTAATCACTTGGCACCCTAAAATCAACCATAAAGATTGATGCTGCTGAGGAAATTCTGAAAAAATCAGACGATCCTAAAAATGACTCCGCATTCATACTCACAGAGCTATAAATGGTGGGCGCTGCAGGGCTCGAACCTGCGACCTACGGCTTGTAAGGCCGTTGCTCTCCCAGCTGAGCTAAGCGCCCGAATAAAAACAAGGGCTGTGCCGCCCTTGTTTAATAGAAAGCGGGGTTTTCCCGCCCTCAGGGTTTACTTGACAGCGTCTTTCAGAGCCTTGCCGGCTTTAAACTTTGGTGCCTTGGAGGCTGCCACCTGAATCGTTTCGCCTGTCCGTGGGTTACGAGCTGTACGTGCTGCACGGTCCGCGACTGAAAACGTCCCAAAACCAACCAGGCTTACTGCACCGCCATCCGCCAGAGTACTTGTAATACCACCGAGTACCGCTTCGACAGCATCACCTGCTGCGGATTTACTCAGACCCGCTGCACTAGCCACGTGGTTAATCAAATCTGCTTTATTCATTATTCCTCCCGCTACGTTCAATGAGCTGCGAACTATACGCATTCAACCCCATATCCTGTCAACCGATTTTTTTTAGTTTTTAGACTTAATGTGCCACTGCTGATTTTTCGCTAAGATAAATATCCGCAACGCCTGCCGGCACAAAGCTTCCCGACATACTCATTCCGCTCGGCAACTGAGTCAAGG
>WFUI01000045.1 GCA_015485035.1 Mariprofundus sp. | reverse complement strand
GGACAGAAGCCGGAACAAAAGGACAAGAAGGGATGCTCCGAATCACACAGAAGGGAAACCGGATTCATGACGCACATCCGTGTGTGCCACCCTTGCAGGACGCTTGGGCGTGTAATTGTACAGGGCAGTACAATTATGGACGGACTTCAGGCCGCCCGCAGGGTGAGGGCCACGGATGGCCCGAATCAAATATGCTCTCTCGTTTTATGGAACGTAATATCCGGCCATTGTTCTTCGGTATAGTTCAGCTTCCAGGCACTGGGGGCCAGATAGGTGAGGAACCCGTCAGCATCCTCGGCCAGAGCGGATTCGAATAAACGACGGAATTCGGACATTTTCTTGTCATCTTCGCAGGTCACCCAGCGGGCAACCTGAAAATCGGTGGCGACATAATCGGCATCGACTTTATATTCTGCATTGAGCCTTGCAACGGTAACATCGAACTGCAATACGCCGACGGCACCAAGGATATAATCCCCACCCAGCAGGGTTTTGAACACCTGTACCGCACCTTCTTCGGAAAGCTGAATCAATCCCTTGTGCAATTGTTTGCGTTTCATCGGGTCTTTCAGGCGTACGCGGCGGAACAGTTCCGGGGCAAAATTCGGAATGCCGGTGAATTTCAGAGGCTCCTTGCTGGTGAATGTATCGCCGATTTTGATGGTACCGTGATTATGGATACCGATGATGTCTCCGGCATAGGCTTCTTCAACATGACTGCGATCCTGCGCCATGAAAATCGTTGCATTGGGGATTTTGATATCCTTGCCGAGCCTGTGGTGACGCACCGTCATGCCTTTGCGGAATTTGCCGGAACAGATACGGAAGAATGCAATACGATCGCGGTGCATCGGATCCATATTGGCCTGAATCTTGAAGCAGAAGCCGGAGAACTCTGTTTCTTCCGGGTGCACGGTGCGTTCCATAGCATCGCGCGGTCCGGGGGCAGGGGACAGCTCCACAAAAGCATCCAGAAGTTCCTTGACGCCGAAATTATTGATGGCTGAGCCGAAAAAGACCGGGGTTTGAGAACCGGCCAGAAAATGTTCCAGATCGAACGGATCGGCGGCACCTTCCAGTAACTCGATATCATCACGCAACTCATCAGCCTGAGTGCCGAGGAGTTCATCCAGATGCGGGTCGGAGAGGTCGCTGATTTGTACAGTATCGAAGTCATTGGTTTTGGAACCGGCCGAGAACAGGTTCAGTTCTTTTTTGTACAGGTTGTATACACCCTTGAATGCTTTTCCCATGCCGATCGGCCACGACATCGGTGTGCATTCGATCTGCAGCTTTTCCTCTATTTCAGCCAGCAGATCCAGTGGCTCAAGCCCTTCACGGTCCAGTTTGTTGATGAATGTGACGATGGGGGTATTGCGCATACGGCAGACCTCCATCAATTTTTCGGTTTGCGGCTCTACACCATTACCTGAATCAATGACCATCATGGCGGAATCGACAGCAGTCAGTACACGATAGGTATCCTCGGAGAAATCCTGATGCCCCGGTGTATCAAGCAGGTTGATTTCAAAATCGCGACCATTGCTCTGATAATTGAATTTCATCACAGATGATGCAACGGAAATACCGCGTTCCTGTTCAATTTTCATCCAGTCGGAAGTGGCATGGCGACTGGCCTTACGGGCCTTGACTGCGCCGGCCATCTGAATGGCACCACCAAACATCAACAGCTTTTCTGTCAGCGTCGTTTTACCGGCATCAGGATGTGAGATAATGCCGAAGGTGCGACGTTTTTCGATTTCAGTGCTCAGACTCATTGAACTTCTCCATTTGGGGCGCGCAGTGTATAGAAGTCGGTGCCAGATGTGGATGGTCTGTAATGCCCTGATCAGTATGACGACCATGGAGGTATGAAACGGATTCGTATTTATATCGCAGGATTGACACTTTCAGTATTGTTTCCGGGGGCATTCAGTGCTTTTGCCGGTGAGGTGATTGTATTGACGCAAACGGCCTGCCAGTTTATCGAGGCGGAAGGTATTGATCACCATTTCAACAGTAAATCGGCCGATGCATGCCGCAGAATTAATGAGGCAAGTCAGGATAAACGACTGAAACAGGCACAGCCGCTGCATTTGAAGGCGGGTGATTATGTGTTCCGGGTGAAGAATCGTGATGTACCTTATGAACTGGGGTTCTGGTTGCGCGGGGCAGGCATATCACGCTGGACACTGCCCGGCATTTCCGGTGGCGGCATTGCCACAGGTGATATGCGTGATTACACCATTGCACTTGAACCGGGTGAATACCGCTATTCATGCCCTTTGAATCCGACACCTGATTACGTACTGATTGTTGAATAACGAATGTTGAACAAATATTATGATCAACACACCAAGGATGCATATGTTTAAACGATTGATACCACTGCTGGTGCTGATTCTGATTCTGGCACTTTTCTATATCTTTGATCTTGGCCGTTTCCTGAGCTTTGATGCCCTGGCTGAGCACAAGGCGTGGTTGTCCGCATGGGTGGATGCGCATGCCATTCTTGCACCTATGCTTTATATCCTGCTTTATATTGCAGTGGTTGCTTTTTCATTACCGGGCGGGTTGATGATGACGTTATCCGGTGGTTTGCTGTTCGGGGCTGCGGCTGGCGCTTTGTATGCAGTGATCGGTGCGACCATCGGAGCATCGGCACTGTTTCTGATTGCCAAGACATCGCTGGGTGATTTCCTGATGGCCAAAGCCGGTGGTGCTGTGAAAAAAATGCAGGCAGGTTTTTCCGAAAATGCGTTGAGCTATATGTTTGTCTTGAGACTGGTGCCGATATTCCCCTTTTTCCTGGTCAATCTGGCGCCCGCTTTCCTTGGCGTTTCTTTGCGTGTTTATGTGATCGCTACCTTTTTCGGCATTATGCCGGCCACCTTTGTGTTCGCGCTGACCGGTTCGGGTCTGGGCAGTGTACTGGAGCAGGGCGGTGATATATCGCTGCCGGGTGTGATGACACCGGAGATTATGGCCGCCCTTGCCGGGTTGGCTTTGCTGGCGCTGATTCCGGTGATCTATAAACGGTTTTCAGGTCATGCGGAACAAACCGGTCAGGAGTAATTCATGATTAAAGTCGATGTGTGTGTGATTGGGGCCGGTTCCGGAGGATTGAGTGTGGCTGCCGGAGCCGCGCAAATGGGCGCGAAAGTGGCTCTGGTGGAAAAATCCGAGATGGGTGGCGATTGCCTGAACACCGGCTGCGTACCATCCAAGTCCATACTGGCCGCTGGGCATGTTGCCCAGTCGATGCGGGAGGCCGGCCAGTTCGGTATTACAACACAACAGCCTCAGATAGACTGGCAGGGGGTACACGATCATGTACACAGGGTGATTGCGGCTATTGCGCCGAACGATTCACAGGAACGTTTTGAGAGTCTGGGCGTGAAGGTTATTCGTGCTGCCGGCGAATTTATTGATGAGCGCACGTTAAAAGCAGGTGATCAACAGATTCGGGCAAAATATTTTGTATTGGCGACAGGCTCTTCGGCCTTTGTGCCGCCGATTGAAGGGCTGGATCAGGTCGATTATTTCACCAATGAGAATATTTTTAACAATACTGAACCGGTCACCCACCTGATAGTCATCGGCGGCGGTCCGATTGGCATGGAACTGGCGCAGGCACATCGGCGGCTCGGTGCAGAAGTCACGGTGATGGAGATGGCACGATTGCTTGTTAAAGATGATCCGGAATTGACGAAGATAGTGATCCGGCGTTTGCAGGATGAGGCCATTAATCTGGTGGAAGGCGGACGCAATCTGAAACTGGAAAAAACAGCTGATGGCCAAATTTCTGCCAGATGTGAATCGGATTTGGGTAAACAGTGTGCCATCGGTTCGCACCTGCTCATTGCCACGGGCCGGCGTGCAAATGTGGATGGTTTGAATCTGGAAGCAGCTGGCGTGAATTACAGCCCCAAAGGCATTGAGGTCGATGCACGATTGCGTAGCAGCAACAAGAAGGTTTTTGCTATTGGTGATGTGGCAGGGCCGTATCAGTTTACCCATATGGCGGCCTATCAGGCCGGTATTGTCATCAGGAATATGCTGTTCAAATTACCGGCCAAAGTGGATTACTCGGCAGTGCCATGGGTGACGTATACAGATCCGGAACTGGCGCATGTGGGTATGAGTGAAGCTGATGCCAGGCAGGGCGGGCGAGAGGTTCGTGTACTGCGCTGGCAGTTTGAGGAGAATGACCGGGCTCAGGCTGAAAAACGCACGGAAGGTATGATCAAGGTGATTACCACTCCGAAAGGCGTGATCCTGGGCGCCAGTATTGTCTGCATTCATGCCGGCGAGCTGATTCAGCCCTGGATTCTGGCCATCAGTCAGAAGCTGAAAATCGGTGCGATGGCCTCGATGATTGCCCCGTACCCGACGCTGGCTGAAGCTAATAAACGCATTGCCGGCAGCTTTTATACCGAAAAGCTATATTCAGCCACTACCCGCCGGCTGGTACGATTCCTGTTGCGGTTCTGACCTTCTCTTTATTCAATAATTGCAAACACAGGTTTATTGCCTATGCTTTCTTCTTCGTGTTTCGGAGGGGGAATGATGAAACGGTTTATGTTTTTGGTTGCTGTTTTATTGGTATGGGTGCAGTCCGTTCAGGCCGGCGGGTTCCAGATTGGAGAGATGTCAGCCCGTTCAACCGGAATGGGCAGCGCTTTTACTGCGGTTGCTGATGATGCTTCGTCGGCATGGTTTAATCCGGCCGGCGTAGCTTTTTCCGATGGGATACATGTCATGCTGGGTGGGGCTGCAATTTTTGCGTCGGGCACCGATTATGCACCCAATGCAGCAACGGTATCGCTGCCGGGATTTCCTACTCAGGCACCTGCCAAAAGTAAAAACAAGACCTTTTTTGCACCACATGCCTATTATACTTATTGGGATCCGGCTGCTGGTCTCGGAGCATCTATCAGTGTCAATTCGCCCTTTGGTCTGGAAACCGACTGGGCTCCGGGTAGTTCTCTGGCCAGCAGCAATACATTTACCAGGCTATCGATGCTTGCCATCAATCCAAGTGTGATTTTTAAAATTACCGATCATATTTCTATCTCAGGCGGTTTCAGCTATGTGTATCTGAACAAAATCAATCTGGATAATCTGGCTCAGCAACTGGAAGGTAAGAGTAAGGATGGCTGGGGTGGCACCGCCAGTTTGATGGCACATTACAAACATTTCAGGCTGGGTGTGAATTATCGCAGCAGGGTTGCGATTGATATTAATGGCGGAACAGTGATTGGCGGTTCTGTGCTGGGCCCGCTGGCCGGGGCAAGGACCTCAGCCAACACAAAAATTACCTTGCCGGATTCGGTCAACGTCGGTTTGGCATGGCAACCGAATGATGCATGGCTGTTGAGTCTGGATGTCGACTGGACCAACTGGAAAACGTTCAATGAAGTGAGAATCAACTATGCACCGTCTTTGCTCTCTACAGTGTTGACAGGAGGCACAGGCACGAACGTCATACCGGAAAACTGGAAAGATACCGTGACCGTCAGAGCCGGTGTGGAATGGCATTTTGTAGAAAATATGCGAGCCCGGTTTGGTTATGTGTATGATCCATCACCTATTGATGATGTGAACTTTTCTCCGGCTATCCCCGGCAATGACAGACAACTGTTTTCGCTTGGTTACAGTTATGATTTCAATAAGGCTACTACACTTGATTTAGCCTATGCCTACGTCTACTTCAGGCAACGTGACCAGATTGCATCTGTCGGTGTAAATGCGGTCAGGAACGGAAGTTATAAGACAGATATACATATTGCAGTCGCATCGTTGCAATATGCATTCTAGCTGACTACGGGGCTGCATATTGTTTTGTGGCATTTTGACTCACAGGGCAAGTTGTCATTGATATCATTCTATGCTTTACTACAGCAAGATTTTTCAAAATCCGATGAAAAGTAAAAATCCTGTCCATGAAGTTGTTTATTCACCCGACCATGAGGTCGAGTACAGGGTTTTATGATACGAAACCATGACTACATAACTAACGGGGAACTTATTGATCAAATAAGTATTTAAACAAGGGAGGGTTGAAATGAAACGAATGTACGCGTTCTTAATTCTTGTGCTGCCACTACTGGGGTTGAGCGGTTGCGGGCAGACATCGGGAGATGGCGCGCCAGTCGCAACCGGCCAGCCCACGTTTGTCGCCAACTTTGATCCTACCAACAGTATCATTCCGTTTCCTGATGACTTGTTGTTCACCGGTTCGCTTGATGGAACACTGAATATTCCCGTTGTTAACCCTGCGGACTTCTCTGATCCCAAGGTGGCTATGAATGCCCTGGACGGCTTCTCGACCATTGCCCCGATTTCAACCACTTTTGCAACAGCTGCCAATGCAGCGACGATCATTGAAGGTACGACATTGCATATATATGAAGTAACGGCAACACGTGCAGGTGCCGTAACAGGCATTGTCCGCGAACTTACTGCTGCTGAATATACGGCATCGCTTTCTGCAACAGATCCCACGGGTAAAACGCTGGTCATTCAACCCCGGGCAGTACTGAAGAGTAATACCCGCTATATGGTGGTACTCACGGGCGGCATTCGGAGTACTGCCGGTTTACCCTTGGTACCGTCCTCCACATTCGGACTGACCAAGGGCACGGCACCGCTGGTTGATGCTGCCGGTAACAGCCAGTTTGCTGTGCTGACCAATGCACAGGCGCAGGCACTGGAACCACTCAGGCAGTTGACCCAAACCTACCTTGCTGCCGCCGCAGGGGCAGGTGTATCAAGTTCCGCAGTGGCGCTTGCCTGGACATTCAAAACACAAACGATCAATAATGTTCTGGCAAAAATCCAGGCTGACAGCATTGCGACTGCGGCGCTTCCAGCAAACTTTTTGACTGTACCCGTCGCTCCTTCCCCAGCAACCGGTGGATTGGGTGTATTATCGATGGCTGCATTTGCTGCCGCCAACGGATTGCCTGCAGCTCTTTTTCCCAATGTTGGCAGCGTGGTGATTGGCGCAATCAAGATACCCTATTACCTGAGCACCGATGGTGTGGGTGCTCTCCCCGCTGTTTTACCCGGTGCCATCACAGCGCATTTTACTATAGATCCGGTAACGGGGTTGCCAACGCCAAATCCACTACCTGAAACTGTACCATTCCTGATGACCACACCAAACACTGCTGGCCCGTGGCCCGTAGTCATCTTCCAGCATGGTTTTACGGTTGATAAGTCGGTTGTGTTCGGCATCGCCAATACTCTTGCCAAAGCCGGATTCGCCTCGATTGCGATTGATTCAGTATTACATGGCGATCGTACGTTCGGTATTGATCTGGTGACCCAGGCCGTTGACCCGGTCACCGGCAAGGCTACAGGCCCAGTTATTGCCAATGTACCGGATGGTGTAGCAGATAGCAGTGGCCAGTGGTATTTGAATTTGAGCTATTTGCTGACTTTCAGGGATAATATACGCCAGTCGGTAGCTGATCTGATTCACCTGACTCGCTTGCTGGAAGTGCAGACGATGGATGTGGTGGTCAATGCCACAGGAGCGCCCGGAGCAGACGGGCTGCCAGACTTGCTGGTAAACAGTGCAGCTGCGCCGGCGGCACCTCCGGTTTCATATGTCGGCCATTCCAATGGTGGTATTTTGGGAACCATGCTGGCGGCGGTAGAACCGGCCATTAAAACATTCGTACTGGCTAATCCGGGCGGGGTTTATTCTGATATTGCCTTACATTCCGCTGAAATTAGTCCGATAGTGCTGGCCGGGTTGGCTGCCAAGGGCGTGTTGCCCGGCTCTCCGGAGTTCAATGCATTTTTTGTAGCAGCACAAACAGCATTGGATGATGGTGATCCGGTTAATTATGCCGGAATTGCTGCTGCTCCGGCGGCGACTAAAAATCTGCTGATGTTCAAACAGCTGGGGGACTTGGTGGTTCCTAATACAGCCACAGATGCATTGGCAGCTTCTTTTGGTATGAAGCAGGTTGCCGCATCGCCTGCTGCTGCGACATGGCCACTGGGCGTGGTTCCATCGCCGTTTGTAGGAAGTGGATTCACTTTCTTCACCAAGGGAACACATTCTTCCTTCCTGAAGCCTGATCCTCCGGCACCAAGCCTGGTTGGGGTGGATGTCATTACTGAAATGCAGTCGGAAACTGCGAACTATTTAGGTACTGCGTTGTCTCCTCTGGGTGCAACAATCATGATTGGTGCAACCCCTCTGCCAAGTGGCAGCGGTGTGACCACGATCATGCAATAAGGGGGAGAGAGATGAATATGCGTAGATTTACTTTATTTGTGGCATCAGCGCTCATGGGGCTGATGAGTATGCAGGCTCATGGCGGTGGCTTTCAAATCGGCGAGCAGGGATCCAAGGCGATGGGTATGGGTAATGCATTTACCGCAGTTGCCGATGACCCATCCGCCCAGTGGTTTAATCCGGCCGGGTCAGCCTTTCAACCGGGTACCCAGGTTATGGCAGGATGCGAGATCGTCATTGTTCCGAGTACTGATTTTACGACCAATGCACTTAATCCGGCTCATCCGGCTTCAACATCGTCGAAAAGCAAGGTGATAGGGATTCCCCATTTTTACGTCAGTCACGGCTTTGAAAACAGTCCGATTACGATAGGCATGGGTATCAATGCACCTTTTGGTCTGGAAACGGACTGGCCGGGGAACGGACCGTTTGCAACATCCAGCACATTTTCACAAATCAAGACGATCAATTTCAATCCCAATATTACATGGAAAATCAGTGACAATCTTGCCATTGCAGCAGGTGTTGATTACGTTTTCCTAGATAAAGTCAGACTGAACAACTCACTCCAATTGCTGGAGGGCAATGGCGATGGCTGGGGTGGTAACGTGGCTTTGCTGTATCGTAATGATCAGTTCCGCTTCGGCGTATCCTACCGCAGTCGCGTGCGGCTGGATGTTAATGACGGTACGGTGATTGGTGGCGCCGGATTGGCTAGAGTGGGAGCTGGTTTTGCGGTAGGTGCAAGAGGGACGGCCAGCACCAAAGTTGTATTGCCGGATCAGGTGAATGTCGGTTTGGCTTATGCTCCCAACGAAGATTGGATTTTGTCTGTGGATGTCGACTGGGTGAACTGGAAGACATTCGATAACCTTGATTTCCGTTATGCACCTTCGGTACTGGCAACAGCACTGACCGGTGGAACCAACTTCCGTACACTGCGTGAGAACTGGAGTGCCACATTTGCAATACGTGCCGGTGCACAGTGGCAGTTTGCGCCTGATATGCGCTTGCGGGGGGGGTATACGTTTGATCCTACACCTGTCGATGATCCGTTCTTCTCGCCCGCTATTCCGGATCGGGACCGGCATTTGTTTACCGTTGGTTTTGGCTACGATGTCAACGCGGCCATAACTCTGGATATGGCCTATATGTTTGTTTATTTTGTCGACCGGAACCAGACGGCATCGACAGGGACAAATGCGGTACGTAACGGTAATTATTCAGGCAGTGTTCATCTCTTATCCGGTTCGCTGGTTTATAAGTTTTAGTTGTGGGAGCGAAGTATTATTCCATCCTGGATTCTACTGAATGATTGAAAAGGGGCTCTTCGGAGCCCCTTTTTGTTGGTCTGATGAAAGGTGAACAGTTATACTGAGGACAAACTGGTGCAGATGGAGGTTGCCATGTTCTGGATTCTACTGCTGATTACTGTGTTTGGGCTGTTATTCCTGCTGACTCGAGGTGGCATCGCATTGCAGGCATGGCTTGGAATACTGGCACTGGCTGATGTGGTATTGATGTTTGCCGGCATGAGTGGATGGGTCGGCTTTGTGCTGTTGATGATCATTGCAGCGGCTTTTGTCTTTTTTGCGATGGATGATATTCGCAAGAAATGGGTGACCACACCGGTTAAAAACCTTATAAAGAAATCACTGCCGCCAATGTCCGATACAGAAAAAGCAGCCATTGAAGCAGGAACCGTGTGGTGGGATGCGGAGCTGTTTCAGGGGAATCCGGATTGGGACGTGCTACTGAAAACGCCGGTACCGAAATTGACGGAGGAGGAACAGGCGTTTATTGACGGGCCAACTGAATCGCTTTGTGCCATGCTTGATGATTGGCAGATCAATCATGAATTACGTGATTTGCCGGAATCAGTCTGGGATTTCATCAAACAGAATGGTTTTTTCGC
>WFUI01000044.1 GCA_015485035.1 Mariprofundus sp. | reverse complement strand
TGGCCTCACTGGTTAGCGCGGGCAATATCCTTGATTTTTCCGATTTGTTGCTGTTGTCGATGGCCTTTCCCAACTTTCTGGCCCTGTATTTATTGCAAGGTAAAGTGTCTGTCGCTCTCAAAGACTACCTTGGTATGTTGCGCAGTGGAGAGATGGATCGGGATGTCCATATCAGGGCTTCCGAATAAGTTTTGTTGCAGGCGGAGGAGTGACAGGTTTTTGTTGAAGTTGCCAGCGTATTGCAGGCAAGGTGCTGTCGATGAAATAGCCCGTGGAATCAGCACTGTTAAAAACCTGACCCTGTAGGTGGAGCTCCGATGTGATGCCGGCTTTTCCACGGTACTGTTGATGGTGGCGAACCAGTTTGATGTTGGAAACATCTACCCTGTCCCTGTCGACATGGAATCTGAAACCGAGTTTGCTGAAGGCATAGGCATTAAATAATGGCGTTTTAATGCCAAGTCGTTCAGTGAGGGATTCGGCCTCCATCTGTTGTTTCCAGCTGCCGTTATAAATGAGAATATCGCCATTGCTATATTGCCATGCCGCAAAGCTGGTTTGTGAAATGTCACCATTCAGCTTGATATTGGCATGCAGTTTTCCACTGATATCTGCCTGAAACCACTCGCCCAGCCTGCGCAGTTTGTGTAACTGAACATTTTCAGTACGTATATAACCCTGAATACCCAACCCGTTATCGGCATCGGTAGCAAGCTCTTCTGTAGTCGTGAGTTCATGGGTGGCAGGGAACAGTGTCAGCTGCTTGCTGGTGAATGAGCCGTCAGCCAGTATGGATTGCAGTTCCTTTAGCTTCAGTTTTCCTTCGACAAGGCTGTAGTCACTCTGGATTTCGTACCAGTGGTTACCCAGCAGTGTCAGGCCAACATGCTGAATTTGGCCATTCAGTGAAACTTTCTGCCAGAAGTCACCCGGAAAGGTGGCAGTTTTCCAGTCCAGATTACCTGCAATAATATCCACGTTACCACGCTGTTTAGATATCTCATACGAGCCTTTCAATTCAGCCTTTCCGAGCGGGCCGCTGACCTGCAACTGGCTGCTGCTGACGATGCCGTGTTTCACATCAACAACGCCGTTGGCAAGCCACGATTCCGTTCCCAGGTTCTGCAGTTGCCAGTGACCTGACATATGACCGAACCAGTCAGAGTCATGGTCCGACCATGAAGTATGGCCACTTCCTTTCAGTAGTCCCTTCAGTCGGTATGTGTATGCGGGCAGCTGAACAGAGAGATTCCGGAGCTGATCAAGGTTCAGATCCAATTGATCAAGCGCCAGTTTATACTGTCCTTTGTCTACAGACCATTTAAGCTGAGCCAGGCTGGACTTATCCAGTTGGCAATGCTGCATACTGACTGTAGTTGGCGAATTTTCTGAAAACCCGATTTTCATCCGGCATAGAGCAGCGATGTGTTGCGGTTTCTCAAACCATGGGGCATAGCCTATCTGAGCCTGCGTTGCATCAATATCGATCTCCAGAGATTTCCCGGATATTTGCTGGTGCAGGTGCAGTGTTCCACTAAGCTGGCCTGTTGCCTCCAGACCCGGATCCATACCCAGCGATGCCAGCAGCAGGTTGGACAGAGGTTGCCAGAGCGTTGCATCCGCCGCATCCGTGCTGATAAACATATCCTTGTCACCATTTACCGAGAGAGAACTGCGGATGTTGATTGCATTCGAATCCGAACCCTGTGCTGTATTGATGGCAGCTTTGGCATTCCAGTTTTGAGCACTGCCGGAAAACTCTCCCGCGAGTATCTGTAAATCAGGCAAGGGGATGTTGTCTTCTCCATGATGGAAGGCGGCTTTTTTCAGCTGCAGGGTAGCATGACCCTGCCATGCCTTTTTATCCCATTCGATATCAGCTTTCAGATTTGTTATACCGGAAATATTGCGCTGAAACGTCACACTTTCGGGCAGGAACGAGAACCATTCTGATAGTGGAACCTGTTCTGCATCCACAGATGTGTTGCAACTGTTTTTTTCACACCCGCCTTTTATGGCAAGCACTGCGTGTTTGCCAAAGCTCATAAAACTGTCATGCCAGGCGAGCTTCCCTTCAGCCGGATGGCTGAGTTTTCCACGCAAGTTCAGGGCTGTTTTCCCATTGTTATTTTTAAGCTCTACTGATCCGAAAACAGACCAAATCTGTTGCCCGGGTATATCCAGCGTCAATGCACCACTGATAAACTTACCTTTGTCTTCAAGCCATGCGATCAGGGTTTCAGGTACAAAGGGTTTCAGTCCGGAAAGCCGGAGTTGATTCAGTTTTAATTTACCGAAACCACCGGCAATTTCACCGGCGCGAAACAGCAGACGTCCATTGCCGCTAATGGATTGTTCGTCCTGCCTGGCACTCAATTCCCACAGGGTCTCCCGATTCGGGCCGATATCTCTGAGTTCCATCTGCAGATTATTTAATAGCTCTGTACCATCCGGGGTCAGTATGCGGCTGCGAATCAGATGGATACGTTTGACCGGCAGTGAAGAGATGGCTGTGGATGTCAATTGTAGTGATTCAGGGTGAATGGTGATGGTTGCATCGTGGATATCGAGTGTGTTTACCTCGATTTTCCCCAGCAGCAGTGGCAATAGCCCGAGACTGATATTGAGATGCCCGGCCTGCATCTCATACTGTTTGTGGACCAGTGAAACGCCATCGAGCCGGAGGCCGATACCGTGTATAAATGCCAGTTCAGAGTGGTTGGCTGTCAGTACGGCATCCGTCGCACTGCCGAAATTCCCGTAGAAATGATCGCTCAGGTCAGCTGAATTAAGGCGAAAAAACAGAACAGCGCCAATGGCCAGCAGGCCTGCACCGGCCAGAAGTATCCTGCGCAGGCCTGTTGTCATGGGAAAGGGCAGATCAGCCTTTGAGCAGTTCTTTCAGACGCTGGTTAACCATGCCCGGATTGGCCTTGCCTCGGGATGCTTTCATGACCTGGCCCACAAAGAAGCCCAGCAGCTTGTCTTTACCTCCACGGTAACCGGCGACCTGATCAGGGTTGGCTTCCATGACTTCATGAATAATGGCATCAATGGCACCGGTGTCAGAAACCTGCTTCAGTCCTTTGGCATCAATGATGACATCGGCATCATCATCCGATGTCATCATGGCATCGAGTACATCCTTGGCTGTTTTGCCGGAAATGGTGTTGTCGGCAATGCGTTCCAGCAGTCCGGCCAGACGTGTCGGTGAAACCGGTGATGCGGAGATCTCCGTGCCGGTTTCTTTCAAACGGCCCAGCAATTCATTGGCCATCCAGTTGGCACAACGTTTCGGATCGGCCGGATGTGCAGCGACCAGTGATTCATACCAAGTGGCCAGATCCCTTGTCTGGGTCAGTACATCGGCATCATAGGGGGAGAGTCCATATTCGGTTTCAAAACGCTTGCGCAATTGCCCCGGCAGTTCCGGCATGCCGGCACGAATAGCATCCACTTCCTCCTGTGTGAAGCGTAGCGGTGGCAGATCAGGTTCCGGGAAATAGCGATAATCGTGCGCTTCTTCCTTGCTTCGCATCGAACGGGATTCACCTTTGGCGGAATCATACAATCGTGTTTCCTGAACCACTTCACCACCGTCTTCAATCAGTTCAATCTGGCGGTTTACTTCATATTCAATAGCCTGTTTGATGAAACGGAACGAGTTGAGGTTTTTCAGTTCGGCACGGGTGCCGAGTGGTTCGCCCGGCCGGCGCACTGATACATTGGCATCACAACGGAATTGCCCTTTTTCCATATTGGCATCAGAAACATCAAGAAAGCATACCAGCTGATGCAGCTGCTTCAGATAGGCGATAGCTTCATCAGCATTGGCCATATCCGGTTCGGAAACGATTTCCATCAGCGGTACACCGGAACGATTCAAATCGATATGCGAAACACCGTCGAGTCCTTCATGCATGGATTTTCCGGCATCCTCTTCCATGTGAATTCGGGTGATACCGATGCGTTTTTCACCGTCTTTGGTGGGGATATCCAGGTAACCTCCCTCTACGATCGGCAGCGGAAACTGGGTGATTTGATAGCCCTTGGGCAGGTCGGGATAGAAATAATTTTTGCGGTCGAATTTTGATACCAGATTGATATCGGCATTGATGGCCAGACCGGTCAAAACAGATTTTCTGGCCGCCTCCATATTCAATACCGGCAGCTGGCCGGGCATGCCGAGGCAGACCGGGCATGTCTGCGTGTTCGGTTCAGCTCCGAATTCAGTCGAGCACCCGCAGAACTGTTTGGTTTTGGTGTTGACCTGAACATGCACTTCCAGACCGATAACGACTTCCCAGCTCATACTTCACCTCCGAATTTTGCCGGTGATTTCACCCAGTCGGTTGCATTTTCATAGGCTGATGCTGCACCCAGAATCAGATCTTCACGCCATGCCGGAGCCATCCATTGCAGACCAACCGGCAAGCTATCCACAAAACCGCATGGCTGACTGATACCGGGCAGGCCGGCCAGGTTCAGTGCGATCGTGAAAATATCGGACAAATACATGGTTAGCGGATCATCGGTTTTTTCACCCAGTTTGAAGGCCGTGACCGGACTGGTTGGTGTGGCAATGACATCGACTTGCTCAAAGGCATCGATGAAGTCCTGACGGATCAGCGTACGTACCTGCTGTGCCTTGATATAATAGGCATCGTAATAACCCGATGAGAGCGCGAAGGTGCCGGTAAGAATACGGCGTTTTACTTCGGTGCCAAAGCCTTCATCACGGCTGCGCGTGTACATATCCAGCAGATCGTCAGGGTTTTCACAGCGATGGCCGAAACGCACCGCATCATAGCGCGACAAATTGGCCGAAGCCTCGGATGGCGCGATCACATAATAGGCTGCGACCGCCGCATTGGTATGTGGCAGGCTGATATCAATAATTTCGGCACCGAGGGCTTCACACCGGGCCAGCGCCGCATCAATTGAAGCACGTACGCCCTGATCCATACCATCAATAAAATACTCTTTCGGTTTACCGATTCTGAGACCTTTCATATCGGTTTGATCACATGCAGCGAGCCAGTCCACGACAGGTGCGTTTGGAACAGAGGTTGAATCCAGGGCATCGTGGCCGGAAATCGCGGCGGTAATCATAGCCGCATCTTTCACTGTACGTGTCATCGGGCCTGCCTGATCCAGTGACGAGGCGAAGGCGATGATGCCACGGCGGGAAACGCGGCCATAGGTAGGTTTCATGCCTGTAATTCCGCAGACCGAAGCCGGCTGGCGAATCGAACCGCCGGTATCGGTACCCAGTGCCGCAGGTGCCAGCGCAGCAGCGACGGCAGCGGCCGAGCCCCCGGATGACCCCCCCGGAATCCGATCGGTATCCCACGGATTGCGGCAGATGCCGAAGGCCGATGTTTCTGTTGAAGAGCCCATGGCGAATTCATCCATATTGGTCTTGCCGACCAGCACCGCACCGGCTTCTTTGAGACGGGTGATCACATGTGCATCATAGGGGGCGTGATAGTCTTTCAGAATATTGGAACAACACTGTGTCGGCCCGTCCTGGGTGCAGAAGATATCCTTGATTGCAATCGGCAAGCCTTCGAGTGGACGTGGTTCATGGCTGGCGCGATAGGCATCGGAAGCTTGTGCCTGTTCAAGTACATGGCTTGGATCGATATCGACAAAGGCATTCAGTTCATTGTTAAATTCGGCAATGCGATCAAGATAGCTTTTGGCAATCTCGACTGCGGTGATTTCGCCGGCATCAAGACGGGTTTTCAGTTCGGATAAAGTACTAAATGGCATTATTCGATCACCTTGGGCACGACATACAGCCCGGATTCAGTTTTGGGTGCGGGAGCTTGCAAAGCGTCGCGCCGGTTTACGTTGGTAACAATATCAGTGCGTTGCGGCATGGCGATATCATGCGGATGTGCGATGGGTTCAACCCCGTTGGTGTCCACTTCAGCCAGTTGTTCCACATAACCGATAATATTTGATAGCTGGGGGCCGAGTTCGGCCGCCTCTTCGTCAGTCAGGCGAATGCGGGAAAGCATTGCCACTTTTTTTACATCAATGTCCATAGTATTCCTCATCGAAAAATCGGTGCGAAGCATAGCCAGAATATGCCCTCGACTCCACTGCAAACAATTAACCATCTGGGCAGTAGTCGGTCGAATCTCCATGTCGTAGACATTGGTGACAGTTATGTGACACTGCCGGAGAGGTGTTTGTTTTAGGCTCCGGAGGGTTATAATCTGGCGACTATATTCAATCCGTTGTCTGCTTTGCTTGATGATCCAGGAGTTTACACATGAAAATTGCTATTGCCGGAACCGGTTATGTCGGGCTCTCCAATGCTGTTTTGCTTGCTCAGAACCATGAGGTCGTGGCGCTGGATATTGTGCCGGAGAAGGTTGAATTGCTGAACAGGAGGCAGTCACCGATTCAGGATGTCGAAATTGAGGACTTTCTGACCAACAGGCAGCTCAATTTTCATGCGACGCTGGATAAGCATGATGCGTATATCGGTGCCGACTTTGTCATCATTGCAACCCCCACGGATTATGATGCTGAAAACAATTATTTTAATACCGGTTCGGTGGAAGCTGTCATTCAGGATGTTCTGGAGATCAATCCGGATGCCGTGATGGTGATTAAATCGACAGTGCCGGTTGGATTTACCATCTCAGCACGGGAAAAATATGGTTGTGACAAGCTGATCTTCTCGCCCGAGTTTCTGCGTGAGGGCAGGGCGTTGTATGATAACCTGTACCCGTCCCGTATTATTGTCGGTGAAAAATCGGAGCGGGCTGAAGTCTTTGCCGGTTTGTTGCAGGAAGGTGCAATCAAAACAGATATTGATGTGCTGTTTACCGATTCCACTGAAGCAGAGGCGATCAAGCTCTTTGCCAATACGTATCTGGCCATGCGTGTATCCTATTTCAATGAGCTGGATACTTATGCCGTTATCCACGGGCTGGACAGCCGGCAGGTGATTGATGGCGTATGTCTGGATCCGCGCATCGGCAACCATTATAACAACCCTTCATTCGGCTACGGTGGTTATTGCCTGCCGAAAGATACCAAACAGTTACTGGCCAACTATCGGGATGTGCCGCAGAATATGATTCATGCCATTGTGGAGGCCAATACCACCCGCAAGGATTTTATTGCTCAGGATATTCTCAAACGCAATCCGAAAGTGGTCGGGGTTCACCGTTTAATTATGAAAGCAGGCTCGGATAATTTTCGCGCATCCAGCATCCAGGGAATCATGAAGCGTATCAAGGCCAAGGGTGTTGAAGTGATTGTCTATGAGCCGGTCCTTGATGCGGCTGAATTTTTTCGTTCACGGGTGATCAATGATCTGGAGGCTTTCAAACAGGAAGCTGATGTGATTGTTGCCAACCGGATGGTTGATGAACTGCGCGATGTTGAGAGTAAGGTGTATACCAGGGATTTGTTTGGCAATGATTAATTAACAACTGACCGGCTCTACTGCGATTTCACCAGGCTGCCGTAAACCTTTCCCTGATCGTCAACCAGCAAGGCTTTCTGATTCATTTCTTGCTGCATCTTTATTCCATCCACGCCCTGAACAAACAGGGCTGTACTCCAGGCATCGGCCAGTGTGGCGCTGCTGGCTATCACCGTGGCGCTTTGGACTTTGGTAGCAGGCCAGCCTGTTTTCGGGTTGATGAGATGATGGTAGCGCTTGCCTTGATACATAAAAAAGCGTTCGTAATCACCTGAAGTGACGATGCTGACATCTCCTTGCAGGTCCAGGCGTTCAATTACTTCGCCTTTTTTGCGCGGGTGACGAATGCCGATATGCCATGGTCGCTTGCCGTGGCTGCCAATCAGACGGATATCACCGCCGCCATTGATCAAAGCATTGCGGATACCATGTTGTCGCAGCACCGCGATGCCCCGGTCGATGGCATATCCCTTGGCAATGGCTCCGAAATCGAGCAGGCAGCGGCGGTCGGTTCGTATCCATTGCCTGCCCTGATGTTCGATACAGTGAGCCGGTGGTATGGCATCTTCAATGGCCTGAACCGGTGGCGGAGAAGAGGGGGCATCATCGCCTGAAAATCCCCAGAGCAGATTCAATTCTCCCAGGGCCGGATCGAAGGCGCCGCCGCTTTGTTGTTTAACCTTCAATGCCAGAATCAGTAACTGTGAAACCTCATCCGGCAATTCAACAGGCGTATCTGGTGCGACGGTATTGAATGCTTTTACTGCATTGGGCCGGTCGCCGTAAATCGTGAACGCGTCCTCAATACGTTGCATTTCGACAGCTGCTGCGGCAATAGCGGACTCGGCTCTGTCGCGATCATCATCAATGACGGTGAATTCAACCAGTGTGCCCATGATGAAACGGGTTTCATGGACATCTGCCGGGCCGGAACAGGCCGTGAAAAACAGGAATAGTGCCATGACGAGGAATCGGAACATGGCGACATTCTTGTCCGAATCAGGCTGATGGGGAAGCGCTGAAGAACCCATGATTTGCGATTCTGCATTCAAAATAAACGATTCCTGCATTAAAGGCTTGAGCAATAGCGGTGGTATTCCTTGCAATCCTTGCATTAAACTCGCGCATTTTGATGTGCAGCCTCAATCAACCGGATTCGATCAATGCTTTCCCGGCAAAATAACCATATTTTCACGTTTCTATTGTATGATTTGCCAAAGTCTTCAAAATACCCGATAATTCCGCTCAAGTATTTTTGATGATTGTAGCAACAGGCATGTGTGTCAGTATCAATGGATTATGAGTAGTTATAGAGGTGTGAAATGAGTGTAGTATTAACCGAATCAGCAGCAGCAAAAGTACAGGGTCTTCTGGAAGGTGAAGATAATGCAGCGCTGAGTTTACGCGTCTTTGTTTCCGGCGGTGGTTGTTCGGGCTTTCAATACGGTTTTACCTTTGATGATGAGATCAAGGAGAACGATACTGTGGTCGAGAGTCATGGTGTGAAGCTGTTGGTAGATCAGATGAGTCTGGATTTGCTCAATGGCGCTGAAATCGACTATCAGACATCGATTCAGGGTGAATCATTCGTGATTCGCAATCCCAATGCCGGATCAACCTGCGGTTGTGGCAAATCATTTACGCCATCAGACGGCGGCGGTAGTGGCTGCGCCAATGCCGGTTACTGATTCGCAGTATTTATTTATGAAAACGGAGTCCTCGGGCTCCGTTTTTTTATTGTTGCACAAAGCGTAGTCTTCGCTCATGAACGCACTGGAAATCAAGGCTCTCGGAAAAGTCTATCACAATGGTAATGAGGCTCTGCACGAGATCTCCCTGAATATTCCGCAGGGCAGCTTTTATGCCTTGCTGGGGCCGAATGGGGCGGGAAAAAGCACGCTGATCAATATACTGGCTGATACCGTGCGTGCCAGTAGCGGGTCTGTCAGTCTGTTTGGCCGTGATTTGTTCACACAGCGCAGCTGGTGTAAACGACAGATCGGCGTGGTACCGCAGGAAGTGGCTTTCGACCCCTTTTTTACACCGCGTGAAGTCCTGGCTTTCACATCCGGTATGTTTGGCTGTAAAGCAGACTATGAGTGGATTGATGAACTATTGGGGCGGCTCGAGCTGATTGATCATTCGGTTAAAAACACACGCCAGCTTTCCGG
>WFUI01000043.1 GCA_015485035.1 Mariprofundus sp. | reverse complement strand
GTATCGGCGGCTTCAATAACTGCTTGCGGCGCATCGCGACCGGTCAGGATCAGGTGCATCCATGAGGGTTTCTCGTCGCGGATGAAAGCCGCGATCTCCTCTCCCGAAATCCAGCCGTAGGAGGCGCAATAATTGATTTCATCGAAGATCAACAAATCGAATGCTTCTGAACGCACTTTCTCTTTGCACAGATCCCAGATTTTACGACTGGTTTTGATATCCTGTTCGGGATTTTTGGTGTCCCAGGTAAAACCGTCGCCGAGCGCATGCCATTCGATATTGTCGAACTTTCGCGCAGCGCGTTCTTCGCCTGTTTTCCACTGGCCCTTGATAAACTGGATGACGCACACCTTCATACCCCAGCCGGCAGCACGGAATGTCACTCCGAACGCCGATGATGATTTACCTTTGCCTTCGCCGGTATGCACCAGTACAACACCGTGCCGTTTATCCCGAGCCTTCATTAATCCACCTCTCCATAATCCGGCAATATGGCCTTCCCCTGTCTGAGCAGGGGCGTATCAAACAACCCACTCAGCCTGCCAATATCAAGCATTTTCTCAGCACTACCATGTTGAATGCCGCCATGACCATCGATGATGATCACCTGATCAGCAATGGTTGCCGCCTGTTGCAAATCATGCAACACAGTGATGATCGTCCGACCCTGTTTGGCCTGTCGCCTGAACATTTTCAGGCATTGAACCTGATGTTTTAAATCCAGGTGTGCAGTGGGTTCATCAAGCAGCCAGACAGGTGTATCACGCAGCATCAGTGCAGCCAGTTCTACCCGTTGCCGCTCACCGCTGGAAAGTTCTCCCAAAGGTTTTTTTAATAATACCGCAATATCCATCGCAGCCGCTGCTTCAGTAATATCTGCAGATGCCCCTTCAGCTGCCAGTTCAAGACGCTGAGCAACCGTCAAACCGAACTCCGTGGGTGGCAATTCCCCCTGCCAGGCAATCCGGCGGGCATGCTCCGCCCGACTCAGGCCGGACAGGTTTTTACCGTGCAGTGCCATCGAGCCTGAATATGGAATGAGCCCGGCCAGCGCCAGTAACAGGCTCGATTTGCCTGCCCCGTTGGGGCCGAGAACCACGACCACTTCGCCGGCATGCAAAATGCAATCCAGATCTGAGATAAGAATTCTTTCGCCGCGTTTGATAGCGAGGCCGGATATCTGCATCAGCATACTCAAGCGCCACGCCGGATCAGCAGCAGCAGAAACACCGGTACGCCGATAATCGCGGTGAGCACACCGACCGGCAGTTCGGCAGGCGCGATCATGCTGCGCGCCACAGTGTCTGCCAGCACCAGCAATAACCCGCCGCCAATAGCCGAGGCCGGTAATACAGCCCGGTGCAGCGAACCGAATACAAGCCGCATCAAATGCGGAATCACCAGTCCGACAAAGCCGATGGTTCCGGCTGCCGTGACAGCGATCGCGGTAACGGCCGATGCGAGCAGCAGCAGATGCCAGCGTAGCCTTTTTACTTCCACACCCAGCGCTTCGGCGTGACGTTCACCCAGAAGCAGTGCATCCAGCGAACGCGCGAGCAACATGCCGCAGGATAGCGCAACAACCCAGCCTGCCAGCAGTATCAGGACAGGAATATCTGAATGGGACAAATCGCCCATCATCCATGCAAACGCCAGCCCCAGCCCAGATTTCGGCAACAGTGCGAGCAGCAATGCCAGCAGCGCGGACCAGAAGGCTGCCAGCACCACGCCGGCCAGCAACATTCGACCCGGTCCCAACCGGGTAAAAACCATGATGATGGAAATACCGATCCATGCACCGGCAAATGCACCGGCAGACATTGCTGCAGCTGATTCCGGAATCAGTATCAGGGCAGAAACCGCTCCGACCGACGCTGAACCGGCCACACCGAGAACATAAGGCTCGGCCAGCGGGTTACCCAGCAATACCTGAAACCATGCCCCTGCCAGCGCCAGCATGCCACCAACCGCAAAAGCAATCAGTATACGCGGCAATCTCAGTTCGTTAAGTATCATCGCATCCTGCCCGCTGGCATTGAACGGGTTGATCCATTGCTCACCTGTACCGAGCGCCAGCAGCAGCGTTATTGCCAGTGCCAGAATGACGACAGCCCATTTTACCATCGTACTCACGGGGTTTGGTGTTGTTGAAGTTGCTGCTGCAACCTGGCAATACCATCGATAATACGTGGGCCCGGCCTGCTCACAAGATCCGGATTGACCGCAATCACCCGCACATTCGGCAACCACTGCTTCCAGAAATCTGCACGATCATTGATTTTACCGCTTCTGGATGGGATCACAATCACCTCGGGTGCGGCACGCACCACGGCTTCGACATTCAGACGCATGGTTTCGACATCGTTGCCTGCAAAGACATTATCACCGCCGGCCGCAGCCAGTACCTCGGTGATAAAGCTGCGCCCTGCTTCGGTCATCAGGGGGTCGCTCCAGACTTCGAAAAACACACGTTTCCTGCTACCAATATGCATCTGAATGGATTTCAGTCTGTGTTTCAGGCTAAGCACCAGTTCGCGGGCCTGAGCGGCATGCCCGACCAGTTGACCGATGCGTTCAGTGTCCTCGAAAATATCGTTCAATGTTGCCGGATGGGAGATGATGATTTGGCTACCCTGATGTTCCATCTGCGACAATCCCTTGAGAGCAGCACTGGGCGCGACAATCATGGTGGGGTTCAGCCGCATGGCTGCCTCCACAAACAAACGCGAATAGTTGGCAATCACGGGTTTTTCTTTGAAACTGTCAGGGTAGTCGCAATATTCGGAGATACCAACCACCTCAGCAGCAGCCCCAATGGCATATAGCATTTCACAGGCATGGGGAGAAAGCGCCAGTATGCGCCCGGAAGCATGGGCCGACGTGCAGGCAAACATGGTTAGCAACAGGAGCAATGCTTTCACAGTCGTTTGAACCTCAGGCTGAATCGGTATTTTCCATTTTCAACCGGGAACGGCTGGGCTCGATGAACTGTTTCCAGTGCAGCATGATCCAGCATTGCATAACCGGACCCCCGCAGCACCGAAACCTGATCGGCAGCACCACCGCGTGTCAGAGTAAACCCGACCTCGACATGACCTTCGATGCCGCGCCGCCTTGCACTGGCCGGATAATATTTGAAAGCTTCCAAATGGTTACGCACAAGCACCCGTATCCGATCCATTTCGACTGCATCCACCTGAGAAGCTGAATCCTGCACTGATGTTTGCTTTGCAGTGATTTGCTGCACGGACGAATCCGCTTGTTCGGTCAATGCTATAGGACGAGGTTTTTCTTCAATGCTGTTCGATGGTACGGATACAATCTTCTTCGAGGTTTCCGAAGCCGGACTATCCGATGACATGGTAAATATCTGGCGGCCGGCAGAGCTGTTATCTGCCGTATCGTGCATATGTTTTTTCTTTGGTGAACGCGTGGAAGCCGGATCCATTGCGATCTTCTTACCGGGTTGCAGTTCAATGCTGGTCAATTCAATCGCAACATCTCCTGCCTGGTTTGAGACCGTGGCCGGTAATTTCAGATCCAGCCAGAAAACCAGTATCAGGCCGTGGATGGCAGCACTTGCCACCAGCCACGGCCAGAACCTGATCAGTCTAGAAGGAATAACTCGCGCCGGCACGGAATGTCACCGTAGGTGCTGGGTAAAAAGCATCACCGCTGAAAGCAGAAAACACACCATAGTTGCTGTATTTTCTGTTGGTCAGATTATCTACGCGAGCGAACATCCCGATATCATGCCAGTGATAATTGATCACTGCATCTGCGGTCAGATATGACGGCAGGCGCGTGCGAACATTGGCCTGATCGCTGATCAGAAACGAAGAACCGACATAAGTCAGGTGAATGTTACTGGATAGTCCCTTCATCCAGTCGGCTTTCCAGTCCGCTCCAACCCGATTACGCGCTACTGCCGGAATTGATTTGCCGTTTGACAGCCCGCCCCGGAAAGTCGCCTTGCTAAAGGTGTAATTACCGGACAATTGCAACAGGTCGTGCGCCTTCCAGTGTGCGCTGAATATAATTACATCGTGACGGGTCTTGTCGGTATAATTCTCATTGGCGCCAAAGCCGAAAGCGCCGCCAATCGGATTATAATAAATTTCCTGTGTCAGATCGGCGCGGCTGGCGCTGAGTTCAACCCAGGCAGGTTTCAGGTCATAACGAAGGCTGGCGCTATAATGGCGTCCGGTCTGTGTTTGTAACTTGGTATCCACGGCACCGGAAAAGAAGCTGAATCGCTCATCCAATAACGGAAACCGTATGGAACGGGATGTGTTCAATCGCAAACGCAAATGATCGAATAAAGCGACGGAAGCGCCTGCATCCCAGGCAGTTGCCCGGTTGGTGATGGAACTAAGCGTCCCCTTGATGAACTGATCCCGAATACGTTCATTGCGGACACCGCCATTGATGCTCCAACTCTGGTCGGCAGCTCCGACATTGACCTTGCCGTAATAGCCATCGCGTTTGTGATCAAACTCGGTATTACCCACAAAACCGCCAAAATTAAACGAACCGTTGCCCCGATCGATATCGGCACCGGCAATCATTCGGGTAATAATCGTTTTACCTGTTGTGTATGAAAGTTTGGGCCGCAGTGACAGGTTGCGCTGCACAAAGTCACTGACCGATGCAAAGCTGATAAACTCGGAGTGCACATCCCTGCGGCGGAAGCCGCCATCCAGATCAGCCTCAAGGCCAAAGCCGGACAGCCAGTTGAAGCCACCATCAACAAAACTGTCATTGGTGCGGCTGAAATCTTGCGGGTTTTTTGCCTGTTTGCGGTTGGCAGCTACCTGCGTCCGACTCAGAGCGCCGGGCAAACCGGCCCGATCCCGATGATGATTGCCTGCGACATGAAAACTCAGGCTGTTGCTCAGATCGGCTTCAGCGCGTGCGCCGCCATCAAAGCGGTCAAAGAAATTATTGTCGCGGTAGCCATTGGTGCTCAGACCGGAAAAATTGGCTTCCAGACGTGTTTTCCCGGCATCGGCACCAATGCGCCCGGCCCCGGTGAATTCGCCAAAACTGCCACCGGCCAGATTGATACTGCCGCCGGAAGCCGGGATTTTGGTGATAATATTGATTACGCCACCGACTGCACCGTTACCGTACAACACAGAGCTGTCACCATGCACGATTTCAATGCGTTCAATCTGATCGAGTGGAATCTGGGCCCAGTCGGTGCCGGACAGATCCGGATTATTGACTCTGCGCCCATCAATCAGCACCACATTATTGGCCGCAGAAGATTCACCAAAGCCGCCCAGATCCACCTGTGATTTTGCCCCGATACCGGTGGTATCGCGCACTACAATATTGGCCTGCCCCTTAAGCAGATCGACAATATTACCGGCATGTGATTCTTCAATGGTTTTCCGGTCGATGACTGTTACCGGTTTAGATGATGTCGCCGACGGTGTTTCTACCCGGCTCGATGTGACATTCATTTCACCCAGATCCTGAGTCTGGGCCAGTGTGATAGAAGGCATGGCAAGCATTGCTGCCGCCAACCCGATTAAATATTTCCTGTTCAAAGTTCCTCCGCGCCCGCCGCGCATATATTAAATTGCGATTGAGGAATTCAGAGATTGGACTGCGGGATGAAGAAGGGGCAGAAATGACACCATCAACTCCGGCAACGGCCTCCCTCCGAGGTTTCTCATACCGATGACACTATATCGTGCCTTGCTTCGGGCCGGTCTCCTGGCTTGCCTTCATCCGTAGCTGTTTTCCTTCCCGGGATTCATAAACGCCCAGTGGATTCAAACAGCTTTGTCAGGCCTACAGTAGCGGGGGCTGCGCCGGAATTGGCTGAAAAACAACTCATGCTCAGGATGAGCATGCAAATCAATGGTTCATCATTGATTTGTGAGGAAAGTCAAAATGACACTTTTGGCTTTCCGTTAAGCAATAAAACCATGAATGGTTTTATTTGCGTTGCAATCAACACCGCACCGGACTTCCCGTTTCACCCGTGGTTATCTCAAATATCGAAATAACCCTGGGCACCCGAAACGGCGCGAACCATAGCGATGCATGTTGTCTGAGTCTATGATATTCACAGGAACAGCGTAATGTTGGAGTCTGACGTTCCCGGTGTTCAGAGCATTATATGTCCAGCTCTTGCCAGATAGCATCAATACGCGATTTCACATCAGCATCCATAACTATCGGACGCCCCCATTCACGATTTGTTTCACCGCTCCACTTATTGGTGGCATCAATGCCGACCTTGGAACCCAGTCCTGCCACCGGAGATGCAAAATCAAGGTAATCGATGGGTGTGTTCTCAACCATCGTGAAATCGCGGGCAGGATCGCAACGGGTGGAAATAGCCCAGATAACCTCTTGCCAGTCCCGACAATCAATATCCTCATCAACAACAATAATAAATTTGGTGTACATGAATTGCCGCAGGTATGACCAGATGCCGAACATCACCCGTTTGGCATGACCGGCATAACCCTTGCGTATGGAAACCACGGCAACGCGGTAAGAGCACCCCTCCATCGGCAGATAAAAATCAATAATCTCCGGAAACTGTTTTTGCAGAATCGGCACAAACACTTCATTAAATGCCAGCCCCAGCACAGCCGGCTCATCAGGCGGCTTGCCGGTATGGGTGGAGTGATACATGGCATCACTGCGCATGCTCATCGTTTCCACAGTAAATACGGGAAACATTTCCGTTTCATTATAGTAGCCGGTGTGGTCGCCAAATGGCCCTTCTTCGGCATATTCATTTAACGACACATATCCTTCGAGTACAATTTCAGCCGATGCCGGCACCTGCAATGGCACCGACAGACAATCGCACAAGACCGTTTTTTTGCCACGTAACAACCCGGCAAACTGGTATTCTGACAGTGTATCCGGAATCGGGGTCACGGCGGCAAGAATCGTTGCCGGATCAGCACCAATTACGACCGCACAAGGGAACGATTCAGCACCGGCCTTCTTTGCTTCCTGGTGATCCTGAGCGCCACCGCGATGTTTGAGCCAGCGCATAATCAGCTTGTTTTTAGCAATTTTCTGTTGCCTGTAAATACCGATATTCTGTCGATCCTTGTTGGGACCCCGCGTTACCACCAGCCCCCAGGTCAGTAACGGGGCGACATCATCCGGCCAGCAGGTCTGAATGGGTAATCGATCCAGATCCACGTCGTCGCCTGTGAACACAAGCTCCTGCCAGGGTGCTTTTTTGACACGTTTGGGCTGCATATGTATCACTTTCTTCAACACCGGAAATTTATCCCAGGCATCCTTGAATCCCTTGGGTGGCTCGGGCTCTTTCAGATAAGCCAGCAACTCACCAATACCACGCAACTCATCGGCAGACTCTCGGCCCATCCCCAGTGCAATACGTTCAGCGGTGCCAAAAAGGTTGGTCAATACTGGCAAATCAGAATCTTTGATATTCTCGAACAACAGGGCAGGTCCGCCGGCACGCAACACCCGATCTGAAATCTCGGTGATTTCCAGTTCACTGCTGATTTCAGCCCCGATGCGTTTTAATAACCCCCTGCGTTCCAGGTCGGCGACAAAGGCACGCAGATCGGAATAACTCATGCAGAACCATCCTCAATCTCGAATACAGTATCCAGTTTGGCCAGTTCAAACACATCACGTACGTTTTCACTCAGCCCTGAGAGGATAAAATGCCCTCCGGTCTGACGTGCCCATTGCAAGCCCTCCACCAGCGTGGCAATGCCCGATGAATCCATGAAACCGACATGATCCAGTGCAACGCGAATTTCCCGGATACTGGCATTGAGCAAAGGCTTTAACTGTTCCCGCAAACGCGGTGATGTATGGATGGTCACATCGCCATACACACGCAACAGGACATGGTTATCATCCTTGTCTACTCGCTCAAATCTAAGACTTGTATCCATTTTATTCTCCACCTTTCAACTGTTCCCTATCATTAATATTAAATATCAGCCGCCAACGGTTGCCGTCCGCACACACTTCATGTTCACAGCGATCGGCCACTGAACAGATGAGCCTCAGTCCCAGACCGCCGGGACTCAAAGGGTCATGAACTTCTGTACCAGCTTTCATAATCTCTTCGAGATTTCCGCCCCACCCTGCCGATGCATAATCCCTGAAGTTGAAAACAAGTTCCTGACAGCCGTCCTCACTGTTACCTATCCAGGTTTCAAATTCCACCCTGCCCGGTTTACCGTTATAGGCGTGGGCAGCAATATTGGCAAACAATTCATCGACAGCAATGGCAACCCGGTTACTTTGCAACTCAGCCATGCCGGCCCGGGCTGTCATGACGGCAACCATAGAGCGCAAGACATGAATGCAATCGCTATTACAGTTCATCTGCAAACATAGTTTGCCCACATGGCTACTTTCGCAGTCAGAGAAAGAAACATCCTGTATACAGTTGCTGACCACCATAACACCTCGCGTTAGAAACAAAGAAAAAACATGCAGGCGGTTGTTTTTTCATTTTAACAACCAAGTTTGGCGCTGCGTTGATGCAAACGCAACAGATAGCACTGTTGCCATACCCTGTTTGACCTTGATTCAGATGCCCCAACATCAGCGACTGGAATCAGACCAGATGAAGGAGATGATCTGTTTGCCGTAAATCCACCCATGCAGATGCGTTATCGGGCAGGTTGTGGCTCTCCGCTTTTTTCTTCTGAACCGAACCATGCGTTAGGCAGTCCCATCAGCCTTTCGATAAAGCCGGGCGACGCAAGCCCTGCAGATTCCGGTTTCACCGGCTCTACCCTGGCATCGGTAAACGGACCATGCATATGATAAACCTTGCGCATCAGGCTGTGGGCTGCACCTCCCAGCACGTCACGAAGCAATGGTACTTTTGATATCAGTGCATCCAGATTCTGCAACGGTTTAACAATCAGATACAGGTCTATCATGGCCTTTTCAACATCCATTGTCCCGTGCCCGACCAGGTCAAAAGCAGATGAGCGCATGGCAACATTGCGAATGCGAATATCCTGATTCTGCATAATAGCTTCCATTTGCAGGCGTTGATACATAAGGCCGGGGCCGGTCAGATCATCTCGCTGGCCGATCAGCAGTGCGGGCAATTTGCTCAGATTCATAACCGCCAGCAGCGTACTCATTGAGCCCCCCTCCAGAACACGCCCTTTATCGACTCGCAAACGTAGTCGGCCATCCAGGCCTTTCCACCATGGTTGATTGCGCAGCATCATACCCCGACCGGAAAACAGGATGTGGCTCTCGCCACCCAGAAACCGGCTTGAAAGTTTGGACAATGCCATCATATGCCCGAAATCACCGCTTAACTCAGCAAACCCCTGCCATTGCATGCCGCCGCCCTGTTCGGGAGTAAGGGTAGCCGACATAATCAAATGCTGTTTTTCGACGCTGGCTGCAAATTTATGTAACTCCACACGCCCCTGCCCCAGTAACGAGAACCGCGCGTCCACATCCATAATATCAAGCTGACTGGTATGAACCTGAGCTGCTTCGAAGATACCAATGCTGCCCTGACCCGAAGACATACTAATATGTACGCCGCTCATCCGGGCGTCATCCCAGTCAAACTGCTGAATTTTAGCCTGCAAGAGCCAGTCTTTATCCATCATCTGTACAGAGTGATCGAGCACCCTGGGTAACGCGTTTCGATTCAGATAACGGGCATCGACATCTATTTTCCATGGCTGCTTATCACCAAAAGGAACATCAATGCCCAGTGAGCCGCTGAAAGAAGGTGTATGCACTCCGTTAAATCGTGCTTTCAAACCTTCCCGGTTGATGCTGGCATTCCCCCCCTGTAATTTAATCTGGTTGCCCTGACTTACCAGTTTATCCAGACGAATCGTGGGGGTCTTGCCCTTCATATCCAGTTCTCCCTGATAGTGAACAGAGAGTGGATCACCGGATTTTTTACTGGATCCCAGCAAATCTTCCCAGCTGGCATCCTTTAAATCCAGTATGCCTGACCAGTGACCATCAAAGATGAGACGGGTGGAAATCGAACCGCCGGCATGGGTCAGCGGTAACTGCAGGTGCGCAGCCAGCGGGGCCAGTTTTCCTTTCCCCGATGCATTCAGGCTAATGACTTTCCATACTTCGCCTGCCGGAGCTACTTCCAGCGACAGCTCAGCGTTAAAATGCTCGCCATCGATATGCACACCTTGAAACTTGAAGCCGCGGCTTTGGTCCCACTGCACTTCTCCGCCGGATAATTTCAGGGGCTGCCCCTGTACAGAAACATTCCATATTCCTTCAGGGTACAGGGTGGCACTGGCCTGTTTCGGCGCG
Source organism: Mariprofundus sp. (assembly GCA_015485035.1). Taxonomy (GTDB): domain Bacteria; phylum Pseudomonadota; class Zetaproteobacteria; order Mariprofundales; family Mariprofundaceae; genus Mariprofundus. Next base: position 8,252 of record WFUI01000043.1, on the reverse strand, counting down.
GATTCGCTCGGATCCCAAAGCAGCTGGAATGTACTGTTGGCTTTGGCGCCATTCCATTCCCAGTCCGCCACACTGGCCGGACCGAACCAATGCAACAGACTGGCGATATCAGCATTGGAATTACCCGAAATATGCAGGTCCAGCGTATCCCATGGAATATACAACTCGCCAGTGGAATGTCCCAGATTTCTGGGCAGCTCCGTATCCAGAAATCTGGCATGCAAACCTTCCTGATTCACATCCACCAATACGCGGCTGTGCAGCAAGGCATCATCGGAAACACCCAGTGCAAGGTCGGCATCGTCGACCTTCGCTTGTAACCGGTATTGCATGGACTCCCATGCTTCGGTTTCAGGCCAGCCTTGCAGAGGATTGGGCCAGAGCAGTGTCATTTCCGCTTTCACCTGACTGGCAGTACCCGAGTGCATCAGTGAAAGCCAGTGTCGCCAGTCCTCATCACCAAGCGGGCGCAACCATGACCAGATAACAGGCACATCCAGCTGGTCGGATTCCGCCGTCATGTTCAGACTGCCATCCTGCCAGCGCCCCTGTGCATTGATGTGATTCTCACCCAATACCCAGTTCAGTCTGTGGATTACAATAGATTCAGGCTGAAGTAGCCGGCCCGGTTGGATGGCAATACTTATTTCCGTACTCACCCTGTTCAATTGAACGGTGTACATCGTATCCGGCATGATGGAAAATGTTTGTTCAGATACGGCAGATGCAACAAGATCCCAGTTCAACTGGTCATTTCGCTGCAATTCGATATCAATATCAGGATCGCCGTTTATCTGACTGGCCAGTGTGTCCGGCAACCAGTCGGTATGCTGACCATGTAATTTCACTCTGTGGGGGAAGCCGTCATCATCCAGTTGCACTGAAACATTGAGCGAAGGTGAGCTTGCCCGCAAACTGCGATCAGCACTATCCAGAGTGAGTGACAGCGACGTGATATGACCACGCCAGTCGCCATAACGCCAGTTCAGGCTGACATTTTCCAGCAACAGCTGATTGGCAAAGGCAGGAGTAGCGGAATCCGTGATTTGCAAATCAATTATCCCCTGACTCAACCGAATCCGGTCCGGAGTAATTTCGCCATTGAATAATGCTGTGATCGGAATACGGACCGCGGCACTGCCATCATGGAATGCGAACGTATTGTCCTCACTGATAAAGTCGACATAATCCACTTGCAACCATAGGAACCCGGCCCAATACCAGGATAGCTCACCGAGTCGTAATTCTTTTAATTCCAGCTCCTGCTGAATATATCGTTCGATGGCAGGTTTCAGTGTTTGCAGGTTAGGGAACTGTGAATAACCCCAAGCAGCCATAAGTACGAATGCAAGCAGAAGCAGAAGGAAGACGCGCCGGCATGATGCCAGCGCGCGTTTCAAAATACTGCCGAATCTGGCAACCGTTTCCGGGCTGTTCAGCTCTGGTCCTTCGCTTTAAGTTTGGCGATTTTTTCTTCCAGAGTTTTCAACAGTTTTGGATATCCGCCATTCTCAAGCGTGGATTTGAAATCCTGATAGAAGGTGCGCACCATACTGGTGCCCTCAATACGAATATCATAGACCTGCCAACCGTTATCAGTCTGGTGCAGGCGATATTCCACCGGTGTTTCACGCGAACCGTCGATCACTTTCGATTTGACCCGCGCCTTGTTATTTTTCAATTCGGCATCGGAAAACACCACTTTCTGACCTTTGTATTCACTCAACCGGTTGCCGTACGAGCGTTCCAGCAAATCACGAAAGACCTCGGTAAAGTGAAGGCGTTCAGCATCATCCAGTTTTTTCCATGGCTTGCCCAGACTGCGTTTGGCCATGGCACGATAGTCAAATCGACCTTCCACAACCTGTCGAATCGCTTCACGATCCTTGCTGGAAATCACACTGCTGTCTTCACGGTGCTCAAGCACATCAATCAATTGATTCACGGTGTTCTCAATGACTTCTCTGGGGCCTTCATGGGCAGCCCATGCAGATGTAGCCAGCAACATGGCAGCAATTACGGTGATACGTTGAATAAATTTCATCATAAACTCCTTGGCATCAATAGCCCATATCGTAACATCAGAAAATTACGGCTCGAGGCGAAATGATTACTCCTTACCGCTGAAAATATACTTGCTGATCAGGTCTTCAATATTGATAGCAGACTCGGTTTCTTCAATTTCATTACCTGGTTCAAGAAAGGTATCTTCCGAACCCTGAGTAATACGAATATAGCGATCACCGATGATGCCCTTGGTACGCACCGAAGCAAACGAATCCTCGGCAATCTTCACACCATCATGAATGCGCAACACCATGGTGGCATGATCATTGTTAGCGAGTGCAACTGAATCAACGCGACCGATAATGACGCCAGCCATCATAATATCACTACCTTTACGCACACCGCCAACATCATCGAAATCTGCGATCAGCGTATATCCGGATTCTCCCAACCCCCCGACCTGGCCGATCTTCAGAGCCAGCCAGCCGATAGACAGCAGCCCGAGAAAGACAAACAGCCCCACACTGATTTCTACTTTTCTGTATGCTTGCATGCAGTACTCCTTACAGGAAAAACGAGGTTAAAATATAATCGACAATCAACACCCCGACAGATGCCACAACCACGGCCTGTGTGGTCGCCTTTGCCACCCCTTCGGTAGTAGGCTCCGAACGGTAACCCATATAAGTGCAGATCATACCGATCATGAATCCGAATACGACAGCCTTGACCCAGCCGCCGTAAATATCATGCATGGTGATTTTGGCTATCAGCTCGGCCATATAAGCGCCCGGATTAACCCCCAGCAACTCCACCCCGACAATATATCCTGAGCCGATACCGATCACATCAAACAGGGACACCAGTAGCGGCACGGCCAGTGTGATCGCCACGATACGAGGCAACAGAATGCGCTGTTTGGGGTTGACTGCCATCATCTCCAGCGCATCGGTTTGCTCGGTGACGCGCATGATGCCGATTTCGGCGGTAATACTGGAACCGGCGCGCCCTATGATCATGAAGGCCCCCAGAACCGGCCCCAGCTCACGGATAATTGACATGCCGACACCGGCACCCAGCAACGATTCCGAGCCGAATTTGGCCAGCGTATAATAGCCCTGCAAAGCCAGCACCATACCGGTAAATGCGCCGGTGATGATAATAATTACCAGCGAGCCCACACCCAGCGCATGCATTTGAAGAATAAAATGTTTACCCTGCCATGGCCTTCTGAAGATCAATGCCAAAGCATTCAGCCCCAGCATCGTGCCATCACCAAGATGTTCGATACCGCGCAAGGCGTGGCGGCCGAGCTTTCCGAAAAAGACAGAGATGGCTGATTGTTTGATGGATAAGTCAGTCATAAGCGGCTCATGTTTCCAGGCGCACAGTGCCGGGTCTGTGCGTCAGATCATCAATATAGGATGTTGTACTGCGTGAAAACGGAATGGGCCCATCGGGCCGGCCTTCGAGGAATTGCTGTACACGCGCATCATCACTGTCGCGAATCGCATCCGGCGTCCCTTCGGCAATTATGCGCCCCTGCCAGAGTAAAATCACATGATCGGCAATGGTCAAGCCCGCGGACACATCATGGGTGACGACAATAGATGTCATACGGTTTTTCCGTGCTGTATTCTGAATCAGCGTACTGATAACACCCGATGATATCGGATCCAGTCCGGACGTAGGCTCATCAAAAAACACAATTTTGGGATCCATCGCCATGGCTCGTGCAAATGCCACACGTTTTGCCATACCGCCGGAGAGCTCAGACGGCATCAAATGTTCAAAGCCACGCAAACCAACCTGCTCAAGCTTCATCGACACCATGGTTTGAATCACTTCTTCATCGAGATCGGTGTGCTCATGCAACGGGAAAGCAACGTTATCGTACACATTCAATGAGTTCAGCAGGGCCGAGTATTGAAACAGCATACCCATACTCTGACGCAATTCATACAAGCGCCGGTCCGAGATTGAGCATAAATCCTCATCACCATACCAGACATGACCGGAGCTGGGTTTTTCCAGTCCTGCCAATAACCGCAACAGCGTGGTTTTACCGGAACCGGAGCCACCCATAATGGCCGTAATCTTGCCTTCCCGGACATGAATATCAGTCGGCGCCAATGCTATAACATCGCCATAAGACTTGCTGAGTTGTTCTCCACGAATCATGTCGGCAGACTAACACGACAAAACACCAATGCACGCGCAACGATGGCGCAGACTGCGTTGAAACGCTACATTTGGCCGACTTTTATTCAGGAGCAGAACAGATGAACTTTGCAGATCGTGATGGCTTGATTTGGTTCGATGGCAAGATGGTGGACTGGCGTGAGGCTAGAGTGCATGTGCTAACACATACGCTGCATTATGGCATGGGCGTATTCGAAGGTGTGCGTGCCTACCATGCGGATCAGGGTACTGCTGTTTTTCGCTTGCAGGCACATACGGATCGCCTGTTCCGTTCAGCCAAAATCATGAATATGAGCATGCCTTTTTCCAAAGACGAACTGAACCAGGCGCAGCTTGCAGCAGTGCGTGAGAACGGACTGGATTCGGCCTATCTGCGCCCGATGGTATTTTACGGCTCCGAAGGCATGGGCCTGCGTGCCGATAATCTTAAAACGCATGTTATTGTAGCGGCATGGAGCTGGGGTGCCTACCTGGGCCAGGATGCACTGGAGAACGGTATTCGCATTCGCACCTCCTCGTTCACCCGTCACCACGTCAATATTGCCATGTGCAAGGCCAAAGCGAATGGCAATTATATCAATTCGATGCTCGCCCTCTCCGATGCCCAGCGCGACGGTTACGATGAAGCGCTGCTACTTGATGTAGACGGCTTTGTGGCCGAAGGCAGCGGTGAAAACTTCTTTATGGTTTATAACGGTGTTATCTATACGCCGGAGTTGACCAGCGCACTGGATGGCATCACACGCGCCACCGTTATCCAGCTGGCCAAAGAATCCGGTTATGACGTGCGGGAAAAACGCATCACTCGCGATGAAGTCTATGTGGCTGACGAGGCTTTCTTTACCGGTACCGCTGCTGAAGTTACCCCAATCAGGGAACTCGATGGCCGAACTATAGGCTGCGGTTCCCGTGGACCAGTCACTGAAGTACTGCAGAAAAAATATTTTGATGTCGTGCATGGCCGTAGCGCTCCCCACAAGGATTGGCTGGCATATATTTAGTTGCTATCTGATTGAACGTTAAAGAACCAGCCCGCAATCCGGAAAGACTATCCTCTTCGCAATCCGGCACAGGAGCATCAGGGCGTTGCGAAATCCGTGATATCAATAAATGTTCGGGTTAGCGTGCGCGCCATTTCATCCGGCCAAGGAGATTTCATGACTGTACGTACCCGCTTTGCCCCGTCACCAACCGGCATGCTGCATATTGGCGGTGCCCGCACCGCACTGTTTGCATGGCTTTATGCCCGACATCATGGCGGCCAGTTTGTGTTGCGCATTGAGGATACGGACAAAGAGAGATCAACCGATGAAGCCACCCGGGTTATTCTGGATGGTTTGAAATGGCTGGGGCTGGACTGGGATGAAGAACCTGTGTTTCAGGCAGCACGCCAGGCCGAACATGTCCGGGCCGTCGAACAGTTGATTGAAAAAGGCCATGCCTACCGATGCTACTGCAGCAGAGATGAGCTCGACCAGATGCGTGAATCTCAGCGTGCTGCCGGCAAAAAGCCGATGTATGATGGCCGTTGTCGCCAGCGTCAGGAACAGCCTGAGGATCAGCCTTATGTCATTCGCTTTCGCTCTCCCGATGAGGGTGAGACGAATGTGAATGATCTGGTGCTTGGGCCGGTCAGTTTCCCCAATGCCGAACTCGATGATCTGATTCTGCTGCGTTCCGACGGTACCCCGACCTATAATCTGGCCGTGGTGGTTGATGATGCCGCCATGGGCATTACGCATGTAGTACGCGGTTCCGACCATCTGAATAATACGCCACGCCAGATTCAGCTCTATCAGGCACTCGGGCTACCTATACCGCAGTTTGCTCACATCCCGCTGATTCACGGTCCGGATGGTGCCAAAATGTCCAAACGCCACGGTTCTGTGGCCATTACCGAATATCGTGAACAAGGATATTTACCGGATGCGATGAATAATTACCTGGCCAGACTCGGCTGGTCGCACGGTGATGAAGAGGTATTTAGCCGTGAGCAACTGATTGAGTTATTTGATCTGTCGCAGGTTGGCAAAGCAGCAGCCCGTTTCGATCAGCAAAAACTGGACTGGCTGAACGGGCACTATTTACGACAGGCCGATCCGGCTGATCTTGTCGAGGAAGTAGCCCGGTTGATGGCAGTGGATGTATCCACCGGTCCTGATCTGGCTGCTGTGATTGCATCCTTGCAGGAACGCTCGAAAAATCTGGTCGACCTGGCCGAAGGTGCCCGGTTCTTTTATCAGGCTCCCACGGAATATCAGGAAAAAGCTGTGAAAAAGAACTTCCGGGATACAACCTGGCCATTGATCGAACAATTCATCACCGGCATCGAAGCTATTGATGAATTTTCGGGAGAAGAAGCCCACAAGCTGATAAGCAGTATTTGTGAAGCTGAAGGTGTCGGCATGGGTAAACTCGCCCAGCCTGTCCGCATTCTGATCTCCGGCGGCCCAGTCTCACCTCCGATTGATCTGACGCTCGGACTGCTGGGGAAAGATGAAACCCTCAAACGACTCAAGACAGGCATGGCTGCTTTACGCCAATAAGGGTAGCGATCAGCTGCGTCTCCCGATTTTTATTGAGAAAAGGCTCCCTCGATATCAGCCAGAGCAGGAAACCATTCAATCAGCCAGCCGGAGACCATGCTGAAGCTGCCAAGAAAAATCAGTAGCCCTACCAGTATCAGCAACACGCCTGAAATCTTTTCAACCGCCTCAAAGTGTCCCTTGAAACGCTTTGACCAGCGCAGAAAGCTGTCTGTTGCCAGAGCAGCCAACAGGAAGGGAATGGCAAGTCCGAGCGAATAAGTTGCCAGCAACAGAATACCACGCATCATTTCAGCCTGTGCACCGGCAACAGCCAGTATCGCGCCGAGAATAGGTCCAATACACGGTGTCCAGCCAAAGGCAAAGGCAGCCCCCAACACCAGAGCACCTATGCCGTGCTTGGCATTCACACCACCTGTATCGAAGCGTGCTTCCATCATCAGAAAGGGAATACGAATAATTCCCGTGTAATGAAGACCAAAAACAATAATAATAGCACCAGCGACTTTGCCCAGTATTGCCATGTGCATCAGCATCCACTGACCGAGCAATGATGCCGATGCGCCCAGCGCGATGAATACAAGACTGAATCCGGCGATAAACCATAGTGATTGTCCCAGCGCATGTCGGCGCATGGCCGTGGCTGGCCCACCATTATGCTGGCGCAGCTCATTCACTGAAACACCGGATATATAAGACAGGTAGGCAGGCACCAGCGGTAAGACACAAGGTGACAGAAAAGATAATAATCCGGCAATTAGCGCACCGGCATATGTAACTTCAATCATTTATTCACTCCAATTCAATACTCCTCCATCAGGAGGTGCAGATCACCAAGCCTGTACTCAGGTACAACGGGTTCATCAGTGCTTCAAGCCCCCTTTGTCTGAGAAACTGCCATGCGCTTACGCTGTCTCTGTATTGATTACGTTAAGGTTAAGCCAGACTGCATAATCTTCCGTAGCATCACACTCAGCCCAGATAATTTCCGGCAAATCATAAGGGTGATGCTGTTTCAGCCAGCTAATCACATCATCCCTGCACGCGGGCGTTGTTTTGATACTGAGATAATACTCTTCTGTCTGCTCTATTTCCCCCTTCCAGCGATAGGAGGACAGCCCCGGCCCAGTGGTCTGCACACAGCCTGCCATACCGCCATCAAGCAAACCGGACGCAATGATTTTCGCTTCGGTGATCGAACTGACACTGGTCCGAATAAGGCAAATTTTCTGCATGCGATATGGTAGCGTGTTCGTTTCCAATCGGAAGTGTTTACCGCTTTAGATCCGAGATTGATACTATTGTGCCCCCCCCGAATGCCTGTTAGAAATGAGTCTGGGAGAAAATCATGTCAGCTACGATTACCAGCATACTCGAGGAAACTCGCATTTTCGAACCTTCACAGAATCAAAAAGCGAATATTGCTTCGCTGGATGATTATCATGCCTTGCGCAAACAATTCTCGGAAGATTTTGATTCAACATGGGGGAGCCTGGC
>WFUI01000042.1 GCA_015485035.1 Mariprofundus sp. | reverse complement strand
GTACTGAAGCATTGCTGATCTCCGGATATCCTTTCATGCTGCCAATCAGGGCAATATGATGGTCGAAACACCAGGCGCGATAATCAAATGCCCCGGGGTTATGATAATTGCGCGGCTCATGCCAGCGCACCCGTGCACGAATGCTTTGCCCGGCCTGGATATGAGCTGTCTGCAGCTGCATCCTGTTTTTCCCGGATCTGTACTGATAGAGCAAGGCTTTACCGGCCAGTCGTATCCCATCCTTACGTTTGATATGGTTTAGCAGGTAGCGGTCGTAGCCTGAAAAACGTTCCACCTGTTCAATATCAGCGCTGATTACCATATCGCCGGCCAGCCAGCCCGTATCCACTTGTACCCGGCTGGCATCCCAGAGCAAATCAGCCATGCCCCACAGCGCTCCCAGCATTAGCATCAATGCCGGCAAGCGCTGTTTGAACACAAATAAGGTGATTGTAAAAACGGCTAACACCATCGCTGCTGTAGCAATCCCGAGCACTTCAGTACGCGTCAGAGCCAAACCTGTTATGGCTGACAGCAGAGGCACAAACAGAGGCCAACGCCGAAAATTCAATCCGGCCGTCAACCCAACGGTTTTATTATAAAACAACCAATGCGCCTGCATGGACTTTTTCCATCCGGTGACATGAAATATTGCCACCGGATGGAAAAAGTCCATGCGCGTCAGTCGGGATAAACCACCCTGCCGCGAATCATCTGGTCACCATCCATTTCCTGATATACGACATCCTTAAGTCGGATAGATTTATCTACCGTCTCCGCGCCTTCACCATCCCACAATGTCACAGCTTCGCGCCCGCCAATAATGATGGGCGCCTGATATAACACCATTTCATCACTGAATCCGGCATCAAGAAAAGCAGCGTGCAACCCGCCACCCCCTTCGAGCAACAACTGCAGATAACCGTCTTCGGCCAAATGTTGCAGAATCGAATTCAGATTGTCGGCCTGCTCCACCTGCACACCGGCATCAGACCAGCTTTGCGTATATTTATTATGGTTACGCACATAAAAACGTGTCGGCGCTTCCTCCGACAATAATTTGCAATCCGGAAAAAATAACGGTGTTTCAAAACATAGCACCACCCGAAGCGGCACGTTACCAATCACCCTGCTATCGCGGACAGTCAGCGACGGATTATCATGATGCAATGTGCCTGCCCCCACCAAAATCGCATCACATTCAGCCCGCAGTTTATGTGCATGTTGACGGCATGCTTTGCCGCTGATCCATTGCGAATGATGTGTACGTGTCGCCAGTTTGCCATCCAGTGACAGCGCCGCTTTGGCGATTACGTAGGGACGTCCCGTGCGCATATAATGAAAGAACGGGCCATTCAGTGAATCCGACTCATCCGCCAGTATACCTGCAGTCACATTGATCCCCGCTGTTTGCAACATGTCCGCTCCACCGGCCATCGCCGGATTCGGATCGGACGAGGCAAATACAACATGCCGGATACCGGCGCTGAGAATTGCATCGGTACATGCAGGCGTACGCCCCTGTGCGGCACACGGCTCCAGCGTCACATATAATTCGGCGTGCCTGGCTTTCTCTCCGGCCTGTTGTAATGCCACCACTTCCGCATGAGCTTCTCCGGGCCGCACATGCCAACCTTCGCCAACCACCTCACCGTGATTAACCACCACCGCACCGACACGCGGATTCGGATGTGTTGTGCCGATTCCCTTCCTGGCCAGTGCAATGGCTCGCCGCATAAACGTCTCGTGATGTGTATTGACTGCCAAAACCATACTCCTCCGGGGTGGAAATGAACCCAATAGCAAGCATAGTATATGGCCATGCTAATTACTATATCACCCGCGAAAAAACTGGATTACAGTTCACCTTCGCCTGTCGCTGATTATACACAACCGGAGTTTCTGGACAGAACTTCAGAACTGATCGACATTATGCGAAGCAAGGACAGTTTCGAAATTGCCGATTTGATGAAATTGTCGATGAAACTGGCCGACCTGAACATGCAACGCTATCAGGACTGGCAGGTCCCCTTCACACCGGATAACGCCAAACAGGCACTGTTTGCCTTCTCCGGAGATGTCTATCAGGGGCTGGATGCGGGCTCTCTGAATGCGGATGCCATAAGCTTTGCACAGGATCACCTGCGCATTCTATCCGGTCTGTATGGCGTACTGCGACCACTGGATCTGATGCAGGCATACCGGCTGGAAATGGGAACCAGACTTACCACTGAATATGGGCGCAATCTCTATGAATTCTGGGGTGATTTGATTACCGAAAGCATCAACCGGTCTCTCGCCGCTCAGGGTGATGATATTCTGATCAACCTTGCCTCCGGCGAATATTTTTCCGCCATCCGCACGCGTAACATTCATGGCCGCATCATTACCCCGGTCTTTAAGGAATACCGCAAAGGGGCCTACCGCATTATCAGCTTCAATGCCAAAAGGGCCCGTGGTTACATGAGCCGTTTCATCATCGAAAACCAGCTCACTGAGCCGGAGTCCCTCAAAGACTTCGCTGTGGACAATTATGTTTTCAATCGGGAACTCTCATCAAACGATAAGTTCGTCTTCACGCGCTGAAATAATGCACCCGTTTCGGGCGACTCCTGATCATATGGAGGTCAATATGCCCGGGACACATAAGTATTTCTGCGACACGGACAGATGCCTTGCTATCATTGCAATAACGGTATTGATTACCTTTTACGGAATTGTTTCATCTTTCATTTAGGAAGAAACTGATTTATTGCTTCCCTGCAAAGGCATCGTTTTATCTTCGCTTACACAGCATTGCAGGAGTATCAAATCAGGTGAACCTTGTACGAAACATGCGATACAGCTGCATGACACGCTCCTTTTTCAATGCGCTCCGGCTGATCAGTCATCTTCCCGTTTATATTCATCATCATGTTCATGACGCTCACCTTCACGGCCATAATAACCATCATTATGGGGCAATGGTATATGAACACTCACGCCCGGAACCGGGCTAATACCAACCGAGCAACCCGCTAAAGAAATAAACAATGCTATCAGAATAAATCTCATATCTTTTCTCCATTTGTAAGAAAGCTGTTTCATGACAACACAAAATGCAACCGGATAACTCCGATCCTGAGGTCTGTATACCAGGATCTTATGCCAACAGTAAAAAGATTGAAGTAAATATTTCTCAGTAGTGCCTGTAGTTATGGAAATGCTGATTCATTCTGTTACAGCCCATAGACTGGCTGACAACAAATCAGCACTTACTTAGAACACAAGTATGTCGTACTGATAAAAAAGCCCCGCCGTCAGGCAGGGCAAATCATAGTAATCATTTTGAACAGGTTCTTGAGCCAGGGCTTTAATCTAGTCCCACTCATCGCCTTCCCAATCATCATCTTCATCATCATCGTCGTCAAATAGTGGAATATCTTTCAGCTGATCCACTTCGGACATTGGAATCTCTGCATTCCAGCCTGTCAATCTTACATATTCAAACGGTTCGAATGCAGGGGTTATAATTTCAGTTGTCATCATACACTCCTTGTTTAGATCATCTGTCGGGAAATCTATGAGCGTATAAGGCATTTTGATGTCACTTTCAGGTCATCAATATGACAAGTGTGAATACGAAATTACAGAATTCAATTTGATTATTGATTGGTGCTCCCAAGGGGTGTAGTCCTACGCCCCAGAAACGTTGGAAAATAATGGGGACGGGAATATCATTTGATAAATGATACGCGAAAAATGGACTTCTTGGGTTCGGTAATCCCCCCATTAATAACCGAGGTTAAAAGTAGAGTTCATGCAGCTAATGCCAATTTCTGAATTGGAGTTATGCCACCGATGGCCATATTAGGTCGCTCATTATTGTACGTCCATAACCATTGGGTGGCGTGTTTTTGTACCTGGTCAATGCTTTTGAAAATATATTGCGCCAACCAATCATATCTTACCGTACGATTATAACGTTCGACATAGGCATTTTGTTGCGGGTTTCCGGGTTGAATAAAATCGAGTGTAATACTGTTCTTTTCTGCCCAGTCTTCGAGTAACTGGCTGATATATTCAGGGCCGTTGTCACTTCGTATCCGCTTAGGTTTACCTCGCCACTCAATGACTTGGTCCAAGGCGCGAATGACACGCAATGCTGGTAATGAGAAATCAACATCAATGGTTAACCCTTCTCGATTAAAATCATCAATCACATTGAATAACCTGAAACTCCGTCCATCACCAAGCTGGTCGTGCATAAAGTCCATCGACCAGCATTCATTGATGCTATCAGGCACAGCTAGAGCATCAGATTTATCCCGTTTCAACCGTTTCCTGGGTCTGATGCGTAAATTAAGCTCAAGTTCTCTGTAGATGCGATAAACACGCTTATGGTTCCAGCCAAAGCCCTTCACATTGCGCAAATACAGAAAGCATAAACCAAAACCCCAATTTATCTGGTTTTGTGTGAGCCGGATAAGCCAGTCTGCAATGATTTCATTTTCAGGCTGAAGTTTGGATTCATACCTGAAACAGGTTTCACTG
>WFUI01000041.1 GCA_015485035.1 Mariprofundus sp. | reverse complement strand
GATCCATTGCTGATCAGCAATACCCGACACCATTTCCAGCAATGCGCTGCTCACCATATCAGACAGCTGCTCTGTGGCTATCAATTCAGACAAATCATCCGGTGAACGATGTGATATTTTCGTCGTCCATGTCTCCAGCGGAGTATCACTCCCTGCCACCAGGGCCTTGAGCAAACCAATATGGCCGACCTGCAACACCGGCTGATCGAATCCGGCGACAAGCATGGTACGCGCCGCCAGATGCATGACTTCGATATCGCCGTCCCTGCCCGCCACACCGAGACATTCCACGCCGGTCTGCCACTGCTGACGGGAACCACCCCGCACATCGGGACGAGCCAGCATGACGGTGCCGGAATAACAGAGTTTGAGGATATCCTCATGCTGTAAACGTGTGGCTGCAATACGGGCAATCTGCGGTGTCATATCCGAACGAATTGCCAGCGTCCCTGCCCCTGCCGGATCGGAAAATACCACGGTCTGATCAGCCAGAAAACGTCCTGCTCCGGATTGCATCGAGTCCGGACGCTCCAGTATTGGCGGAATCACTTCCTCATAACCGGCCTCATCAAACAGCTTCAGAATATCACCCTGCAAACGGCGCAATGCTCTGGCCTGCGCACCGAACGCGTCATTCAAACCAATGACAGGTTTATGCGTCGGCATCACATATCTCCCAGTTCAGCATAACGTACGACCAGCATATCAGGCAAGGCGGCCAGTTTATCCAGCACTTCCGGAGAAGGCGGGGTATCCACCTGAATGATGGCAACCGCGGTATCGGCATCTTCCCTGCGCCCCAGTCTGAAATCGCCGATATTGATGCCGGCTTCAGCCAGTATCGCACCCATCGCCGCAATCATGCCCGGCTTGTCCTCGTTCTGTATGACAATCAGATTACCCTCGGGCGCCATTTCCACATCACAGGTATCAAAGCTGACAAAACGGGGGCGGGTTTCATCGAACAACGTACCTGACACGCAGCGATAACCTTCATCCCCCTCGACTTCCAGCCGGATCAGGGTGGAAAAACGATCCTGCGTTTCACGGGCAAATTCAGCGATTTCGATGCCACGATCCTTGGCCAGCATACCGGCATTGACCGCGTTCACATCTTCCATGCTCTGCGACAACAGGCCCTGCAACATCGTATTGATCAACGGCTTGCGATTGATATGCGAGGCATGGCCTTCAAAGCTGAATTTCACCCTGGAGTAACCCGGTTTCATGGTCTGACCGATAAAGCGGCCCATACGATCTGCCAGCAACAGATAAGGTGCCAGCAAACGCTGTTCCTCTTCGGACAGCGACGGCACATTGACGGCATTTTTCACAATGCCGGAAAGCAGATAGTCGGACATCTGTTCCGCTACCTGCACGGCCACATTTTCCTGCGCCTCATCGGTGGATGCGCCGATATGTGGCGTAAAACTGATATTATCCAGCTCGAACAAACGGTTCTCACGCGCCGGTTCGTTAGCATATACATCCAGCGCTGCAGCGCGCAGATGGCCGAATTTGCAGGCATCATACAACGCATCCTCATCGACAATGCCGCCACGGGCGCAATTAACAATAATCGAACCTTTTTTCATGCGGCCGATGATATCGGCATTGATCAGATTACGGGTGGCATCGAGCAATGGTACATGGATGGTCAACACATCCACTGTTTCAGCCAGTTCGGCCACCGTCTCAACCTTGGTCACTCCCATGGCTGCGGCACGCTCATCAGAAATAAACGGATCGTAGACAAACACGGACATGTGCAGCCCTTTCAAACGATCGCAAACAATCGCACCGATATTACCGGCCCCGATCACACCGGCTTTTTTACCGGTCAATTCCATACCCATAAAACGGGATTTCTCCCATTTACCGGCTTTGGTCGATGCCGAAGCCTGCGGGATCATACGGGCAGCGGCCACAATATGAGATACGGCCAGCTCAGCCGTGGTAATCGTATTACCGAACGGTGTATTCATAACCACAATGCCGCGGCGTGAACAGCCTTCGACAT